>NZ_JBDGAB010000039.1:0-34633 GCF_040910705.1 Blautia sp. RTP21359st1_E11_RTP21359_211015 | reverse complement strand
GCCATGCAGGGAATGTGTGTATTTTCTACAGGAGAAAGAGCCGGGTACCCTATGTTTTACAGAAAAGCAGAGAAAAAACTTGCAAGAGAACAGAGAAAGCTCTCCCACTGTGAAAAAGAAAGCCGGAACTATCAGAAACAGAAAAAAAGGGTAGCTTTATGTCATGAAAAGATAAAGAACCAGAGAAAAGATTTCCAGCATAAGCTCAGCAGGGAGCTTGCGGAAAGATATGATGCAGTATGTGTGGAAAATCTGAATCTGAAGGGAATGTCCGGAGGGCTGCACCTTGGGAAAGGTGTGCAGGATAACGGGTACGGGCAGTTTCTGTTCATGTTGGGATACAAGCTGGAAGAATATGGAAAACATCTTATAAAAGTAGACCGTTATTTTGCATCCAGTAAGATCTGCAGTGTATGCGGACATAAGAAAAAGGAACTGGCATTGTCGGACAGAATGTATGTTTGTGAATGTGGAAATAGGATAGACCGGGATGTGAATGCAGCAGTCAACATCCGTGAAGAAGGAAAAAGAATCTATAAAGAATGTGCCTGACGGCACAAGAAAAAAATCCGTAACCGGATAAACATAAAAAACAAAACCGCGGGACACGCGGGGATAGCCTGTTTTAGCTTTGCCCTAAAGGGTAATCGAGCAGGAAGCCCCCACTTCAAAATCGTAAGATTTAAGTGGTGGGAGCATGTCACTTGCTTTGTGGAACAGATTGATATTTACAGGGAGGAATCGTATTTCAGATTCTTCAAGTACATAAGAGTTCACTTTTCGTTGTATTTTAAAGAAAGAGAGACATGGAAACTTTGGAACAACAGCGAAAGTATCTTTGAAAAAGATCAAGGGATTACAATAAAATGATATGTAAATGAAGAGTAAGGGGAAAAATGCTGATTACGGATATTATTAACATTTTGGGGAATGAGTTTAGTAGTATATATTGCGTAAATCGTCAAGATCAGTACATTCAGATTTATAGACATCTAAATGAAAACACAGAGTTAGATGAATTAATGAACGAGAAAAAAAACATATGAAACCGTAATACAAAAGTATATAGAGACCAATGTATTTGAAGAAGACAGAAATAAAATGCTGGTTGCTACGGATTTTAATAATATATGCAAACAACTGCAACTGGTCTCACAGTTCACAATACATTACAGGATAAAAAATGGTAATGATACTTTGCGTTATCGTATGAAATGTGCAAGAATTGGAAATGCAGATACATTCGAAAAAATAGTGTTTGCGTTTGCAAGTGAGGATTCAGATATAAGATTAGATGAGTTAGGCATTATGAACTCGAGCAGCACCGGTGAGAAAAGAAAAAGCATCTTTTCTCTGCTTATTAAGTGATGATTGTGAGCTGGATCATCGGAGAATGGACAATGTTATTAATGAGTTTGGAGAGAATGCTCCGATTAAAGGAATAAAGATTAAATATGGTATTTACAAAAATATAGATAAGAATCTTTCAATAGCTACCATATGTGATTATGCATCTATGGCGGCAGAAACAGTTATGGAAGATTATAATCATGACTATGCGTATTATACAGATGAACTGGCGCAGAAGAGACTTTATAACCAAATGATAGAAAACGATTTTACAGATGCTTTGAAAAATAAGGAGAGATTGGTATAGACGATATTATTTGGATTATTAATCGGCAGGGATAGTCACTTTCCCTTTATATTCCTGCAGGTTTTACATAAGAAGATGGATTTCGGTCAGCAAAGGCAGCTCCCACAATGCCTTTTGGATATCCGCTTCTGCAAGTTGTAGTAAGTAATTGCTTCCCATCAAAATCATGGGGAAAGCGAACTGGTCTGAAAGACCGCCAGTTAGTGTGATGATGATAAGGAGATTTTGAAACTGATGACAGACAGAGATTATGCAATTAAATCAGTGAAAGAAATTACCTTCCATATGGCAAGTCATGCACAGGATTAAGACATTATACTGATATTAAAGAACTGATGACAAGCTACCAGAAACTGATTTTAGAAAACCAGTTGTATTGGAAGAACTGGATATGGAGTGCCAGGAGAAAATCAATGAAGATATGGCATATGCATTGAGTTATCTGAGCATTTATAACAATCAGCTGAATGTGCCAAAGATGCACCGGGAAATGAATAACCTGATGATCATTTATGGCTTGTCTGATATGATCTATCGTGGAATGACACTGGTGAAGTTCTATGCACCGAATGGTGTGATGCTCAGTGAAATCCTTCATTCCTGTTTTTGCAGTCATTATAATAAGACAGATGTGGAAGTACAGCAGGAGCTAGGAATAGGCAGGACTTCTTTTTATAAAATGAAGAAGCAGGCACTTGGATATTTAGGATTTTATTTTTACGAGATCGTGGTACCGCAGGCAAAGGATAAAAGATTTAAACCGTCACTGGGCGTTGAGGAAGAGTAGGTGAGTAATATGAGATACGAAGATTCGATGAAAGGTGTAGCTGATCAAATAATCAAAGAACAGCAGCGAGCCAGTAAAATTAAAAACAATCCAGAAGAGTTCCATTGGCATGACGAATATGCAACGTTGAATTTCTTTCGGTTTATCTGCAAAAATATCGGTAACTTGAGAAATGGAGAAATTGAAAAAATGGTCACACGTTTAAAGTACATAGATCAGAAAGCAGTGGAAAACCATGTGAATGGTGCTGTTTGGGCATTTGATTATGATAAGATGTTCTGTGTATTGATGGAAAATGAAATTTGTCGAAAGGTGTGTGAAAAGAATAAATATAACAGTTGGATGAATCTGATGGGACAGTATTGTGTTTCAAGGACTTAAAGACGAAGAAAGTTGTTGGAGAGAAATAATTTCCAGCAACTCTGTCTTTAATGAATAGAGTTCATTTTTTTATTCAACTATTCCCATGATATATACAATATGTAAATGTGCAATTCAAATATCAGTTTATGCTAAGTGCAAAAATAATAATAATTACTATTATTGACAAAAGAATAATTATCATGTATAATACAGATATACAAGAAACAAAGTGTTAGAAAAATTGCTAGGAACTTGGTAACAAAAATAAATCGACATTGAAAATGGAAAATGACTATGAAAAAATATGAATGTGAACCATGTGGATATATTTATGATCCGGCAGTAGGAGATCCAGACGCCGGTATCGCTCCAGAAACTGCATTTGAGGATATTCCAGATGACTGGACATGCCCAATCTGCGGATTAGGAAAAGATGTTTTCGTTCCTGTAGAAGACTAAGCAGAAAATGCAGGTACGAAACTGCCAGACATTAAAAGAGCCTAAGAGAACATATAAAAGAAATGGAGGTCAAATTATGACTTACGATTTAAACATTACCTTTGATGACAATTTAGTAACAGGAAATAAAACAATCGATACACAGCACAAAGAATTGATTGACCGTATCCAGAACTTTGTAACTGCCTGTCAAAATGGCGACAGCAAAGTAAAAGCAATCAAAATGCTGGATTATCTGGATGAATATACTGACTTTCATTTCAAAGAAGAGGAAAAGCTTCAGGAAAAATCCGGTTATCCAGAGCGTGAAAAACATTATGAAAAACATGAAGAGTTTAAAAAGACAATTCAAGAACTGTATGAATACCTTCAGGAGTATGAAGGACCAACAGATCGGTTCAGTGAACTTGTACAGAAAAATGTAATCGACTGGCTGTTTGGACACATTAAAACATACGACCGCTCTGTGGCAAAATTTATCTTTATGAAACAAAATCCAGACCGATGCTAAAATAAACCAGGGAACGAGTTCACTCAGAATGTAGACAACGTGATGAAGTAAATTAGGGGCTGTCACAATGCAGCCCCTTTCCTGTTATAGCGATATTCTAGGTAATATATTGCGCTGGCATGACATATTATTTTACTACTACTATATGGGAAGAGCAAGCAGCTCTTCTTTTTTTTGTCCTTTTTATCCAATTTTAAGTTGTAAAGTCTCTTTTCATTCGACAAAATTCTCCACAGACAGAGGATATGCGACGAGCATTGATATGAACATCTATTTATGGAAAGAGGATATTGAAGACGGGGAATCGGTAATGACAGCCGAATATAGACCTGTAGAATACGGAAAGGACTATGATGTTGTCAATAATCCTGATAAATTTCAACTATATATAGATGGAAAAGAGATTAAATAGTAATCTCTTGAAAGCAAGCTTTTTGTCAATTATTTCAAAGAAAAATTAAAGGATAACAATACATAGTTTTGACAATGATATTTTGAAAAAATTTATAGGAATGCTCTATTATCAAATTGACATAGGAATATGGTAGCGTATAATTAGAATTGAATACACTGAAAAAATGGAGGAATTACATGAAAGCACATAAATATTGGTCAGTAGGAGCATTGATCACAATGCTTGGGACTTTTTACACTGGATATAAAAAGCAAAAATCAAGTCACAAATACTTTGCTTTAAGTTCTATGTTATGTATGGTAATGGCGATATATACAGGTCATAAAATGATTACCGGGAATGGGAAGAAAAAGGCGAATAAAGAGAAAGATACAGAAAGGGAGGGATAAATAATGTTGGAAGTAGGGGTTAAGGCACCGGATTTTGAGTTGCCAGATCAAAATGGGAAAATACATAGATTATCGGATTATACAGGAAAAAAAGTGATTTTATATTTCTATCCCAAGGATAATACAGCGGGATGCACGAAACAGGCATGTGGGTTTTCTGAGCGATACCCTCAGTTTACCGAAAAAGGAGCAGTTATTCTTGGAGTCAGTAAGGATTCTGTATCCTCTCATAAGAGATTTGAGGAAAAATATGGATTGGCATTTACACTTTTAGCAGATCCAGAGCGGAAAGTTATTGAAGCGTATGATGTATGGAAAGAAAAGAAAAATTATGGCAAAGTCTCTATGGGAGTAGTAAGAACCACATATCTTATTGATGAACAGGGGATTATTATAAAGGCAAATGATAAAGTCAAGGCTGCAAATGATCCTGAAAATATGCTCAAGGAATTAGATTAATGAAGATAATATTATCCCCTGCTAAAAAGATGATTACAGATACTGACAGCATAGCGCCGGATGGATTGCCTGAATTTATTGAAAAGACGACAGAGATACAAAGTTGGTTGAAAAGTAAGTCAAAAGAAGAACTGAAGACTATCTGGAAATGTAATGACAAAATTACAGAACAGAACTTCAATAGATTGGAAAACATGGATCTTTATCATTTACTTACCCCAGCTGTCTTATCATATGAAGGAATTGCTTTTCAATATATGGCTCCATCCGTGTTTGAGGACAGTCAATTCGAGTATGTACAAAATCATTTGAGAATAATATCTGCATTTTATGGTGTGCTAAAACCAAGGGATGGTGTGACACCTTATCGTTTGGAAATGCAGGCGAAGGTTGGAATAGGAGAAACAAAAAATCTGTATGAGTACTGGGGAGATTTATTATACCGCTCAGTGATTGATAACAGCAGGATTATAATCAATCTGGCATCGAAAGAATACTCTAAGTGCATAGAAAAATATCTGACACGACAGGATAGATACATTACGATTACATTTTGTGAGTTATCAGGAGATAAACTGGTGACAAAAGGTACATATGCTAAGATGGCCCGTGGTGAAATGGTTAGGTTCATGGCTGAAAACAGAATTGAAAATCCTGAGGATATTAAGAAATTTGATAGACTAGGCTATTCATTCCGCTCTGATTTATCATCAGATGCAGAATATGTTTTTGAACGGAAAAAATGATGATTGAATGATTATTTTAAATAAAAGGTAATCAGTAATATTGATTATTATAATAATAGTAATTATTACTATTATCTATTGACAATAAACAGATTGAGATGCACCACGAAGAGAGATATCGTGCACTTCTTAAGAATATTGAAACTGCACAGGTGTTTGAAAAGAGTGAAGTTAAGGTATGGGAATGCCGTAACTGTGGACATGTTGTGGTAGGAACAAAGGCACCTGAGATATGTCCAGTATGTAACCATCCACAGAGTTATTTCGAAATACGTGAAGAGAACTATTAAAGAGAAGGAGATTATTACAAAGAAGAAAGTGATTATTAAAAAAAGCAGTAATGATAGGCTGTGGCTTTGTTGGTTCTGCATCGGTTGGTAAAGAAGCATTAAAGTTTAAGAATCGACGGATGCTTTGAAGAAAGTTATAGAAACAATTGGATTTTAAATTTTAAACATAGGAAGATAAAAAAGATGGAAGTAAAATATTATGTATGCAATCATTGTGGAAACATTATTGAAATGTTAAAGGATCAAGGCGTACCAGTAATGTGTTGCGGAGAGGCTATGCATGAGTTAAAAGCTGGAGTGACAGATGCTGCTGTTGAGAAGCATGTACCTGTATATACAGTGGACAAACAGCATGTACATGTTGTGGTCGGTGAAATAAAACATCCAATGCTTGATAATCATTTCATTGAATGGATTACACTAAATACAAATCAGGGTATTTATAGAAAACAGCTAATTCCAGGACAGGAACCTATTGCGGATTTCTGCCTCTGTGATGGAGAATATGTAGAAGAAGTATACGCATACTGCAATCTTCATGGACTCTGGAAATGCTAAAAACACTTGACTTTCGTGCTAAGATTACAAAATAATTCAGATACAACAGTAATATATGCTGTGTATTAATATATTTATAAGGAGGAATAAACTAATGAAATATGTATGTGACGTTTGCGGATGGGAATATGATGAAGAGGAAGGTTATCCTGAAGGTGGTATTGCACCAGGAACAAAGTGGGAGGATGTTCCAGAAGATTTTGAATGCCCATTATGTAATGTTGGAAAAGATCAGTTTTCAGAAGTTGAATAGAAGCCTAATCTTGTGTTAAATACAGATGGATAAACCAAAACCCTGGTGCGTGAGCAACAGGGTTTTTTATTGCGATATTTTGTGATGATATCACAGAAAATAATCTACCTTTTGCTTATAATGTAGTTAGAAACTAAGTAAGGAGGTAGTCTAAATGAGATTAAAAGATAAAGTTGCAATCATTACGGGTGGAAGCCGTGGTATAGGATTTGCTACAGCTGATAAATTCTTGAAGGAAGGTGCTTCAGTTGTGTTGGCAGCAAGTTCACAGGAATCGGCAGATGTTGCTGTAGATAAATTAAAAGAAAAATATCCCAATGCAATAGTTGCTGGAATTAGTCCAAATCTGGCAAGCATGGAGTCTGTCAGAAAGGCTTTTAAAGAGGCAACTGAAAAATATGGATGTGTCGACATACTGGTAAATAATGCAGGGATTTCAGAAAACACCTCATTTATGGATTATACAGAGGAGACTTTTGATAAAGTCATGGATCTAAATGTAAAAGGAGTATTTAATACTACTCGTGTAGCAGCAGAATGTATGGTGGCAAGAGGCAAGGGGGTCATTCTCTCAACTTCTTCCATGGTGAGTATTTCGGGACAGCCAAGTGGGTTTGCTTATCCGGCATCGAAGTTTGCAGTAAACGGATTGACTGTATCATTAGCAAGAGAACTAGGACCTAAAGGTATTCGTGTTAATGCTGTTGCACCTGGAATTACAGAAACTGATATGATGAAGGCCGTGCCAAAGGAAGTTATCGAACCTATGATTGAAAGAATTCCATTGCGTCGTCTTGGACAGCCAGAAGATATTGCCAACGCGTTTGTGTTTCTTGCTTCAGATGAGGCGAGTTACATTACAGGTGTTATATTAAGTGTAGATGGTATGGCAAGAAGTTAAGTTAATGAGGTATGGTGATGTAATCACGGAAAATAAATGAAATTAAGACTATAATAAATCTACAAAAAGAGAAAGATAAGGAGGACTGTAAAATGTCTGCTATTAATATCAATAAAAATAATTTTCAGAACGAAGTACTGAATTCCGATAAACCCGTTCTTTTAGATTTTTGGGCATCTTGGTGTGCGCCTTGCCGTATGGTAGTACCTATTGTAGAGGAGATTGCAAGTGAGCGTAGAGATATTAAAGTTGGAAAGATTAATGTAGATGAAGAGCCTGAACTGGCAAATAAGTTCAGTATTATGAGCATTCCAACTTTAGTGGTTATGAAGAATGGGAAGATTGTACAGCAGGTTTCAGGGGCGAGACCTAAGAATGCGATTTTAGAAATGCTTTAGGGGGGGTGTGCTAATGGGATTTTTTGATCTCTTTAAACAGTCGAATATTAATCAAGGCATAGAAGAATATAAAAGGACTGATGATGCAGTTCTGCTGGATGTACGTACACCGCAGGAATATCAGGAAGGACATATACCAGAAAGTAAAAATGTGCCGTTGCAGCAACTTGACAATATTGCTTCTGTAGCGAAGAATAAGGATATCCCACTGTTTGTATACTGTTATTCCGGTTCACGAAGCCGCCAGGCAACTGGGATACTGCAACGAATGGGATATTCTAAAGTAAATAATATCGGTGGCATTGTAGCTTACTCAGGAAAGGTGGAAAAATAAGATGAAGGTAATAATTGTAGGAGGTGTAGCCGGAGGAGCTACAGCCGCAGCAAGAATACGCAGACTGAATGAACATGCTGAAATTACTGTGTTTGAAAGATCCGGATACATATCCTATGCAAATTGTGGACTTCCATATTATATTGGAGACGTGATCACAGACCCGGAAGAACTTACACTACAGACACCAGAGAGTTTTTTTAAACGCTTCCGTATTAACATGAAAATTCATCATGAAGTTATCTCCATACATCCGGAACGTAAAACGGTTTCAGTGAAAAATTTAGAGAATGGTGAGATATTTGAAGAAAAATATGATAAGCTGATCCTCTCTCCAGGTGCAAAGCCAACACAGCCGAGACTTCCCGGAGTAGGTATTGATAAACTTTTTACACTTCGTACTGTAGAAGACACTTTTCGGATAAAGGAATATATAAATAAGAATCATCCAAAATCGGCTGTATTGGCAGGTGGTGGTTTTATTGGTCTGGAACTGGCAGAAAATTTGAGGGAGCTTGGCATGGATGTTACGATTGTCCAGCGGCCTAAGCAGCTGATGAACCCTTTTGACCCGGATATGGCATCCATGATCCATAATGAAATGAGAAAACATGGGATAAAACTGGTACTGGGCTATACAGTAGAAGGATTTAAAGAAAAAGACACCGGAGTGGAGGTCCTGTTGAAAGATAATCCATCCCTTCAGGCTGATATGGTAGTTCTGGCAATCGGAGTCACACCAGACACAGTATTAGCAAAAGAAGCCGGTCTGGAACTTGGCATCAAGGAAAGTATTGTAGTGAATGACAGAATGGAAACCTCTGTACCGGATATTTATGCTGCAGGTGATGCAGTTCAGGTAAAACATTATGTTACGGGTAATGATGCGCTGATTTCTTTGGCAGGACCAGCCAATAAACAGGGCAGAATCATCGCTGATAATATTTGTGGCGGTGATAGTCGTTACCTGGGCAGTCAGGGAAGCTCCGTTATAAAAGTGTTTGATATGACAGCAGCCACTACAGGTATCAATGAAACCAATGCCAAAAAGTCAGGATTAGAGGTAGATACAGTAATTCTTTCTCCTATGAGTCATGCCGGTTACTATCCTGGTGGAAAAGTGATGACCATGAAGGTGGTTTTTGAAAAAGAGACCTATCGTTTGCTTGGTGCTCAGATTATTGGATATGAAGGAGTTGATAAACGTATTGATGTGCTGGCAACAGCAATTCATGCAGGGCTGAAGGCAACCCAGCTGAAGGATTTGGATCTCGCATATGCACCGCCTTATTCCTCTGCCAAGGATCCTGTAAATATGGCAGGATTCATGATAGACAATATAGCAAAAGGTACCTTAAAACAATGGCATCTGGAAGATATGGATAAGATTTCTAGAGATAAAAGTGTTGTGTTGCTGGATGTGAGAACTGTAGGTGAATTTAACAGGGGGCATATGGATGGATTCAAAAACATTCCTGTAGATGAACTAAGGGAACGTATCAATGAAATTGAGAAGGGAAAGCCCGTTTACCTGATATGCCAGAGTGGGCTACGCAGTTATATTGCAAGCCGTATTTTGGAAGGAAATGGATATGAAACATACAACTTTTCAGGTGGATTCCGCTTTTATGATGCAGTGGCTAATGACCATGCACTGATTGAAAGATCATATGCATGTGGTATGGATTATTAGAAATAAATAAAATATTTTTATAGTTTGATTGTAGTATAAAAAGATCCCCCATTTATTAGAATGACTTTCATAATTCTGATAAATGGAGGATTCTTTAGAGAAAAAAACGTTTTATGATCTTTGTAGTGTTTCCAGTCTTTTCGAATCAAGGATTGCTATTTTGCCGCGAGAGAGTCTGACGAGTCCTTCGCCTTGAAAGTATCGAAGCATTCGAGTGATAACTTCCCTGTGGGAACCAAGATGGTTTGCGATAGTTTCGTGAGTGATTTTCAGTTCATTTGTTCCTTCAATGGATGTTTCTTCTAAAAGAAATGAAGCAACACGCTTATCCAAACTCTTCCACATAATCTGTTCAATCAGCCACATGACATCAGAAAAACGGGTAGCCATTAACTCATTGGTATAGTTTGCGACAGGAGCAGATTCTTTCATGATGCCCTTATAGATTTCAGCAGGGATGATCCAAAGATCCGTATCTTTTTCTGCTTCAATGGTTACTTCAAATTGAATAGACCGCATGATACATGAGGCGGATAAAAGACACATATCCATATCGAACAGACGGTAAAGTGTAATCTCCCGTCCTTCATCTGAAAGTATGTAAGTTCGAAGCTGCCCGGATTTAACCAGTAATAATCCAGTACAGTCCAGGTTTCCATTGTGAATGATCGTTCCTTTTTTTACATCCCGTGTGATTAAATTGTCTGAAATTAGTTTTTTCTGTGCTGTATTTAAGTCATTCCATAGTGGAAAATAATTTTCGAAGCTCATAGCAGTCATCTCCTTTACGAACATAGTATACTTGCTTTTTTAAGATGCGTCAATTAAATAATTGACATATGCCATAAATAAAAATATACTGACTATAGTACATGACGGTTGTAAATATGAGGGAGGGATAAATAATGCAGGGAGATGTCAGTTTTACATTTTTGGACCGAATTGAAGAAGTAGAACTGAATATTGTAGATGGACGATGGCAGTCTGCACTGGCATTGGCATTGACTTTGCCAGATATTTGTGGAGGTATTGCTTTCCCGGAAATTGTTAAACATTATCGAGATGGCCGGGTTATGCTGGATCGGCAAAAGAATCCGACCCGTGATGTGGGAACCCAGTATATTCGCTGGTTTGATGAATATGCAGGGGACTACTTTAAACTATCTCAATCTGGTGAAAAGCCATATATTTGCGGAGAACGCTGTTGGCAGCTTCGATGTGAATATCTTCATCAAAATAAAGGATTTTTGAATGATGAAAATAATATACGCTTTCATCTTGGACTAAACTGTGGAATGTCAGTTTGTCAGTTGGACAGTATGAACATACAGGAGAACGGAAACGATGTTCATATAGACATAGAACAGTTTTGTCTGAGGATGTGCAAGGCAGCAAAGAGTTATTATGATAAAGTTCATTTGGAAAAAGACTTTAGTCTCTATAATACACCAGTTTTGGATTTTGTTCAGGTAACACAAAAAAAGAAAGCTGCTTCTATTATTGCACTAGTCTGTGGCAGTGAACGTTATGCAAAAGGATTAAAAGAAACATTGCAGTTTATTTCAGATCAGATCATGCTGTTTTATACACCGGAAAGTGCTAAAACAAAATTAGGCAGACATAAGCCGGATCTTTGGATTGTTACCGAAGATATGACGAGCCAACCGAATCAGCCATGGCGTGCGGACAGGACAACACCTGTAATTTTAATCACAGGCAATCCTGATGCTGTTGAGATTAAAAAGAATTCAGGAAAACTAACTGTTCTTTCTATGCCATTATCAATAGTTGATTTGCGGAAAACCGTCGAAATATATGTGTCGTGAGGAGAAGTTTATGCTGTACATAATACTATTATTTGTATTTGTAGTTGTATATTTGATGATGCTTATGCGGAGACAGAAAGAAAAGATGAGTGAAATTAAAATACAAATAGATCAACTGCAAGCACAACATGATCGATTGCAGAAAGAAAGGGATCAGTTACAAGAACGGATGAATCATCTGGAAGAGCAACGAGAACACTTGCAAATGCAAACAGACCAGGCATTTCGGAGTTCTGATGAAATCGAGAAAATTTGCGATGAGATATGGAATCATGCTAATACCATTCACCTTTACTCTTCGTTAGCTGAAGAAGAAAGCAAATCTATAACAATGAAAGAAAAACAAAAAGAAATTATTCGAACAACTGAGGAGATTCTAAACATCATATATAAATATAAAGGTAATGTATAATAAAAATATGTCATTGTAATGATTAGCGTTCAAGGTAAATTCTTATGTAATAATGTCACAGAAGGATTTACCTTTTTCAGGTACAATAGAGATACAAAATTTGAAAGGGGAACAAAGCATTGGCAAAAAGAGTGGCAAGTGTCGATAAAAAAAGATGTGTTGCCTGCGGAGTATGTGAAAATACTTGTCCGCTGGCAGCGGCCAAAGTTTACCATGGATGTTATGCTGTGATAGAAGAAACAGTGTGTGTAGGATGTGGAAAATGTGCAAAGTCCTGTCCGGCAGGTTGTATTGAAATGAAAGAGAGGACAGCGATGTGAAGAAAAAGAAACATTGGTATGATTATTTATGGATATGGGCGATCCTTTATTTTACACTCGGTTTTTTTAATATTTTGTTCGCCTGGTTTGGGATGATTGATTTCCTGTTGCCGTTAGGAATAGCAATATTCGGTG
Source organism: Blautia sp. RTP21359st1_E11_RTP21359_211015 (assembly GCF_040910705.1). Lineage (NCBI taxonomy): Bacteria > Bacillati > Bacillota > Clostridia > Lachnospirales > Lachnospiraceae > Blautia > Blautia sp. RTP21359st1_E11_RTP21359_211015. The sequence goes on along the minus strand of NZ_JBDGAB010000039.1, from coordinate 21,727 downwards.
GAAATAAATTTTTCTGTAATCATTTGTGTGGACGTGGCCAGCTTTTTAGTAAGCTTGGTGGAGATTTAAAATGCTCAAGAAATAAACCAACCCCGCGATGGATGAGTTCAAAATGGTTCCGATACGGCTTTTTGATATTTTTCCTTACAATGTTTGGGAATATGGTATTTCAGACATATTTAGTTGGTGCCGGAGCATCATCCTTACGTGAAGCCATCAAATTATTCTGGACCTTCCGTGTTCCGTGGGGATGGACATACACTGCCGGAACAGTAGCTGATTGGGTGGCACAGTTTAGTTTTGGATTTTATAGTTTGATGCTTACATCTTTGTTGTTAGGGTTGATTGTAATGGTGTTATATAAGCCACGAACCTGGTGTACATTTTGTCCAATGGGAACAATGACGCAGGGTATCTGTAAATTAAAAAATAATGAAAAGAAGTAATACTATAAGGTGATTCATAAAAGGCATATGTCAAAAACGTTATTGACATATGCCTTTTATAGGGCTATTATATAAGAAAAGCGAGAAAGGAGCAGTTTATGCCGAGACCAGTAAAATGCAGAAAAGTCTGCCATTTCCCCAATGTTTTAGAATTTCTTCCGGCAGATGATACGGAGAAAAAAACACCCATTGTTCTGACGGTAGATGAGTACGAGACAATCCGTCTTTTGGACAAGAAAGGTTATAGTCAGGAGCAGTGTGCAGTATCTATGCAGATCGCAAGAACGACGGTCCAGCGGATTTACGAGATTGCCCGGAAGAAAATAGCAGATGCACTTATTGACGGACATCCGCTCAGAATTGAGGGCGGGGATTTCAGAATCTGTGACGGTCAGAGCGGCAACTGCAGCTTTGGAGGATGTTACAAACAGGAAATTTACAAAAAATATGCAGCAGAAAAAGGAGAAGGTATTATGAGAATAGCAGTAACATATGAAAATGGACAGATTTTCCAGCACTTTGGACACACAGAGACATTTAAGATTTACGATGTAGAGGAAGGAAAAGTAGTACATTCAGAAATAGTAGATACGAATGGAAGCGGACATGGCGCATTGGCAGGAGTTCTTAATGCATTGAATGCAGATGTTTTGATTTGTGGCGGAATCGGAGGCGGCGCACAGACAGCGTTAGCGGCAGCAGGCATCAAGCTTTTCGGAGGAGTTTCCGGAGATGCAGATGAAGCAGTAGAAGCTTTTATCAATGAAACACTTGAGTATAATCCGGATGTGAAATGTTCTCACCATGAGCACAACCACGGGGAAGGACATACATGTGGTGAGCATGGATGTGGAAGCCACAGCTGCCATTAAGAAGAATAGCAAAAAATAATAGTACGAAAGGATGTGCCAAGGTAATGTAGAAGTTACCGCAGTACATCCTTTTGTGTTATGTGATTCTCATATTGATTATTTCTTACTTGCCGAAAATAATGAATTGAACGTATAATACTCCCATCTTTTTGTAACTGTCAAAGATGAGAGTATACTTAATTTATTGAGAAGAGTCAATTATATAACTGACATATGCTGTAAATAGAAGTAAAAAAGCGTAATAAAGTAAATCAACTTTTCTGTGATATCATCACGGAAGCAAGCACTTATTTGGGGTATATTAAGTTCAAATAGGAGAAGGAGTTGAAAAATATGACATCTATAAATATAAATAAAGAAAAGTTTGGACAATTAATTCATAAGGAAAAACCGGTTTTGGTTGATTTCTGGGCACCGTGGTGTGGTTATTGCCGTAGAATTGGAGCAGCTTATGAAAAAATAAGTGAAGAATACAGCGATATTCTTGTTGCTGGAAAAGTAAATATTGATGAAGAACCGCAGATTGCAGAAGCTGAAAAGATTGAGGTGATTCCTACGCTGGTTTTATATCGAAATGGAAAGGCAATAGATTCTATTGTTGCACCTGAATCAAAAATAATGATAGAGAATTTTATTAATGAAGCATTGGAAAAATAAAAGGAGGACTGCTGTATGAATGAAAATCATGTTTACGATATGATTATCGTAGGGGGAGGACCTGGAGGGTATACTTCAGCATTATACGCAGCCAGAGCAGGACTTGATACAATTGTTATAGAAAAATTATCTGCAGGTGGTCAGATGTCATTGACCTGGCAGATTGATAACTATCCTGGTTTTGAAAATGGAATTGACGGATTTTCATTGGCAGAGAAAATGCAAAAACAGGCGGAAAAATTTGACGCTAAAAGTGAATATGCTGAAGTTTATAATATGGATTTAACAGGAAAGCTTAAGAGAGTAGAAACTAGTTCGGGAATTTATATTGGGAAAACAGTAGTGATTGCTACTGGAGCAAATCCAAGAGAACTTGGCCTTGCTAAAGAAAAAGAATTGATAGGTCATGGGGTTGCTTATTGTGCCTCCTGTGATGGTATGTTTTATAAAGATAAGATCGTGGTGGTTGTTGGTGGTGGAAATTCTGCTGTATCAGATGCTGTTCTTTTAAGTCGAATTGCTAAGAAAGTCATCATTGTTCATCGAAGAGATACATTACGTGCAACGAAAATCTACCATGACCAGCTGATGAAAACTGAAAATATAGAGTTTCGATGGAACAATACAGTAAATGAACTGATTTATGGAGAACGATTGACTGGTGTGCGGTTGAAAGATACAGTTACAGGAGAAGAAAACATTATAGAATGTGACGGCCTGTTTGTGAGTATAGGAAGAAAACCGACAACAGATTTTTTAGGTAATCAGATAGAACTGGATAATAAAGGATATATTGTGGCAGGTGAAAACACTGAAACGAGTATTCCGGGTGTTTATGCTGTAGGAGATGTCAGAACAAAGTTACTTCGTCAGATAGTAACAGTAGTGGCAGATGGTGCTATGGCAGTACATATGGCAGAAGAGTATGTGGAGAAATAACAATCAGAATTTAATTGTTTAAGAAATTGTTCTTTGGTTAATGGCATTTTTATGTATCCTCTAGTTTTACTAAAATTCAATATGTATTATGTATATAAATAACAGATAATCAGGTATTATCCTTCAGCTATTTGAAAAAATATATATCTACTGCAACTGTTCCGTAATATCTATAGTTTAAAAATGTACAAGAAGGTCGGTTGTCTTATTGGGGACGATTAAGAGGAAGAAATAAACACTATATAATGAAACAATTACATATGAGATGGAATTTTCTATAAGGACACAGGAATCTGGCAGTTCTTAGTGTTACTAAATCCTTCTGTCGTACAGGCTTCATAAAAGGAATCAATATGCGACACTATTGCAATCGAGGTAATATTGACATAGAATTCCATGTATTATAGAATGGTATCTGTAAAAAGAAGGCATGAAGAAAGCAGCTTTAAACGGGCTGCTTTTTTTGTGTCTTCTTTTGTCTTTCCTGAGTACCGGAGGAAAAGGAGTTTTCTGGATGGAGCAGAGAAGACAAAAAATAAATAAGAACAGGAGGAAGTATATGGAGGATACCAAAAAAACAGTTTTGGCGGGAAATGGGGAAAAAGATGTTCCGCGTGCAGTCTACGATGGTGTTTTGACAATCGATGTAGACGCGCAGGTTGAAAGTATGGAGGAACAGGAAGAAGCCAGATGGCATCAGCTTTTGAATGCACATCGTACCAGAAAGATCCTGACGGGCCAGCTCGGGGGCATTGAAAAACTGGAGAGTGGATGGATGGTTGCTGTTACATACTTTAATGGTTTCCGGATCATTATCCCAATGAATGAAATGATGATCAACCTTCAGGGAGACGGGCGTGAAAACGCGGATACCTTAAACCGTCAGGTCCGTATTGCTAACAACATGCTCGGCTGTGACATTGATTTCATCATCAAAGATCTGGATAACAAGAGCCGGAGCGTTGTAGCATCCAGAAAAGATGCAATGCTTAAAAAGAGACAGACTTTTTACCTTGGGGAAGATACAGAAAAACCAATGCTCTATGAAGGCAGGATCGTAGAAGCAAGGGTGATCGCGGTAGCTCCCAAAGCAGTCCGCCTGGAAGTCTTTGGTGTAGAAGTATCTGTCCGGGCCAGGGACATGGCCTGGGAGTGGATGGTAGATGCCGGAGAAAAATTCCAGGTAGGCGATCTGGTGCTGGTCATGGTCAATAAGGTGGAAGCAAGCTCTGTTGACCAGATCATTATAGAAGTGGATGCAAAGAGTCCGACAGCCAATATCAATAAAGATAACCTCCGGAAATGCCATAAACAGGGAAAATATACAGGAATCATTACGGAAGTCTATAAGGGAACCTATTTTATCCGCCTTGATATCGGAGTCAATGCCGTGGCACATTCCTGCAATATGTCCGCACTTCCGGGAAAGAAAGATAAGATCGGATTTGTGGTGACCCGCATCAACGACAACTATGAAGTGGCAGAAGGCATTATCACAAGGCTTATCAAAAGAGCTTCCTGAAAATGTTTTTATAATTTTCAAAGAATTCTGTTGACACAGAAAAAGGGATTTCTTTAACATCGGAGATAAAGATGGAAAGGAGTGACGTCAGATGGCAAAAAAGAAGAAAAAACAGATGCGGGAAACCTTGTACTGTCCATATTGCAAAAGACCCGGGGTACTTAGGCCTGCAGCTTATGTCTATGGAGATAACAACCTGGATCCGGAGAAATACCTGTATGTATGCAGCGGCTATCCTTCCTGTGATTCATACATTGGGGCACACAAAAAAAGTATGCGTCCCATGGGAACCATGGCTGACAGCGATCTGCGTAATAAGCGGATCGAAGCACACAGAGCTTTGGATGCAATCTGGAAAAATGGTTATATGACCAAACACAGCACATATATCTGGCTTCAGAACCGTTTGAATCTCCGGGAAAAGGACACACATATCGGGAAATTTTCTTATTACCTGTGTGAACAGACCATCCGGGAATGTACAGACTATATAAAAAGCCGAGAGGAAAAAAAGAAATCCCCGGATAAAATAAGCGTGGCATGACGGAAAGGATGGATGCCCTTGAGACTACAGGCGACAGAAGATGATGTATATCATCTGATGGACCTTAAAGAACAGTATTTTATTATGACAGCAATATGCAGTGTGGCAGAGGGAATCAGCGCATACTTTTTCATATACCAGAAAAGATGCTGGGATCTTGTATATTTGTGTACTGCACTGGCGCTTGCGATAATCCTGCTTCTTCGTCAGGCCATAAAAATCAGTCGGAGGATCATGGAGGCAGAAAACTGTTATATGGCACTTGAAGAGGACAGCCTGGCAGTCTGCCAGCCGGAAAAAAACGGAAAATATGAGTCCTGCAGGATCTTTTACGATGAGATGGATAAGATCGTAGAAGGAACCAGACGGGGAATTCCAGAATTTTATATCGTGATCCGAAAAGAAGGGAAAGAACAGAAAAGCTTTTTCCTTTTGGATGAAGAAGAACAGGAACGGGATGTTTTCTGTGTACGATCCTTTGGCTTTGACAATCAGGGATTCATGGAGTTTTATCGGAAACTCAGGTGGATCGTACCGGGAAGAACAAGGATTATCGGGACCAAAACACAGGAAGTATGGAAACTGCGGCGGCCGAATATCGGAATCTGTACGGCAGCAGGCATGCTTTTGGGGTATGTACTTCCAAAACTCCTGGAAATGATGTATGGGTAACAAGTTATATAAAAGAAAACAGATCAGAAGCAGAGATTAGAAAGAGTGAAAATGACAAGGAGGAAATGTCATGAGATGGTATACAGCAATCGGAATGAAAAAAGATGATGCAGATGGAAGGTTTTGTGTCTGGGTAGATGGGGAAGAAAAAGTACTTACAGAAATGGAAACTATTTTGTGGGCTGCGCTCACCTGGTCTTTCTGTGAAGAGGATAAGGTCCACTCCCAGATGCATCGTCTTCTTGTATTTAGCCTTGGAGAAAAGCAGGCACAGGAATGGGCGGACAAAGAGGATTTTCAGTTTTGCCTGAACCGTCTGGTAAAGCGGGGCCTGGTTGTGCTGACAGAAGGATGTACCAGAGAGGAAGCTGTATACAGCATTATCAGCCGGTCAGTCATGGCTCCCATGGCCTTTTCACGGACAGAACGCATGAAGCATTTTATGGAAGCCCTTTCCATGGGAAAAGGACTGAAGTTTTCACTGAGGGCTTTTAAAAAACCGCTGCTTACAGAAGAGGAATACCAGCTACTTTCCTATCTTCAAAGAGAAGGGGATGTTTCCTGCCACCTGAAATGTTTAAAAGAAGAGGCAAAAAGCAGGGAACCCAATTTAGCAGATTCCCTCCAGGAACAGATACAACGGGAATTTATAAGCCGTGTAGCGCAGCTTTACTATAAGAAACAGCTTGTGATCGACAACATAAGAAGGGAGGACTGCCTTGAAGCAAACGGAACATCCGTATTGGCACAGGCTGTATAGATGCTTGGAAGATTTTGGAACACGTTATCAGAATATACCGGATTTTTTTAAGGACAGGATCCAGCGATATGGCATCCTGTCTCTTTTTATCCTGCTTTTCGGATCATTTATGGGAACATGGATGAAAGACAAAACTTTTATTTTCTGGTCTTTCCTGCTTGGGATTATCGGGTTTATAAGAACATATCTTATTTTCCGCACCGCGGATAAAAAGACCTATGAAATCGTGGAAGGGCTGGTAACCGGGATAGACGGGAAAAATCCCTTTGCAAGATTACGGAAGATCCGGGTAAGTGATCCGGCCGGACGGCAGAGTGAACTTTTGCTGGATAAAAACGTAAAAGTTTTGGAGGGAAAACGTTACCGGTTTTATTTTGGCATAAATGAAAAGAAGCTGGTAGGAATCCGCCGGGTGGATGCAGCACTCAATAACGGGACTTTTTTGGGAAACGAAGAAATATAAGAGGAAGAGATTCCTTTTATAGCAGGGAGGGGAGCACCAGGCATGGTTCGATTCCATGCTGCCCTGTTTCCGCAAAAGACTATTGCGGGAAATACAGCAAAGGAGAGAAGGACATGTCAGAAACACTACAGGGAACCGTGAAATGGTTCAGCGCACAGAAAGGATACGGCTTTATCATCGGTGAAGACGGGATTGATTATTTCGCCCACTTTTCGGAGATCCAGATGGATGGATACCGGAAATTAAGCGGTGGCCAGCCGGTCCTTTTTGAAGCAGGGACGGATGCCAACGGGCGAAGCCTTGCCAAAAATATTTCCCCGGCGGATCCAAACGCTGAGTAAGACGTTTTCATAGTGCATGTACAGATTACCTATTCCCCTCAGATACATGCACTTATGCAGACGGATGAAAAGACAGGCGGTATCATGCCGCCTGTCACAACATGTAGCAGAATAATAAAGATAGCTCACACAATAACACAATATATAGTTAAAATTAATTGACAACCACAAAATGTTGTGGTAGTCTTTAAATGAAAAATAATTTAACAGTCTATAAAAGACTGTGGTTATTCTTTAGTTCCGGACATTCCGGAAGAAACACTTTGGGGCGGTCTTGCCCTTAATGAGAAAAAATGGATATGCAAAATATAAGGAAGATGCAAGAAGGAAAGAAGATTCTTTTTGTGTCTTTTTTTATTGCATAAAAAGCAGAAAGGAGGAGCACGAATGAAACTGTCAGTTAAGGAAACTGCAAAAAGAAATACCTTAAGAACATCAAAAAAAGAAAACACATTGTAAAATCAGGAGGGTCGATTATGGAGACAATTAAATGGGAAAACGCAAATGCACTGGAAATTGGAATGCTTATGGAGATGGCAGAAGACGGCTATGTATTTTGCATCGAAGATGGAAAGATACAGGCTGTTGAAGTCCGGATTTTCAGCTAGCGTGGAAAGGCGGACATTATGTATTATAAAGATGACTTTTATAAGGAGTTCCGGACAGAAAAGGAACTGTGCGAGTATCTGGAAGAGATAGACAGCCGGGCAGAATGGATCCGGATCACCAGTAAGAAATTAAAGGTGGCAGCTGCAGGAGAGGAAACCTGTACAGAGGTTCCGGGCATTTCCCTGGAAGCACTGGAAAAAGATACCTTATCTCATTCCAGGCTGGTTCTTATCCTGCCCGAGAGGATCTGTTATATAGGAAATTCAGCAATCAAATCGTTGAAAGGACGGGCCAGGATTGATGGCAAAGCCCTGGCAGATGTCGATAAGAAAACACTGGCAGAGATCTTGAATAAATGCCTGAAGGTTGCAAGAGGAAGAGCACTAATCCGTTTCTGTGAAGGAAAAATAAGGGCAGTCCTGTCCGGTGATGAAAAAGATTATGCCATCATATCCATGCCGGATATGTACATGGTTACCTCGGCATATATCCATGGGGACTATGAGAAGGCAACGTTTTTAAACGGCTATGCATACCATTATTCTGTTACGGCGTCCTGGCAGCTGGAAGATACGAAACTTACAGATGTTTATAAGGAACTGATGCAGAATTATGGAAGAAAGACCGATAAGGACATAAAAGCAGTTGTACGGATCACTACGTCAGACGTTGGTGTGTCCGGAGCGAATATTTTTTATTCCCTGCAGGAGCCGACAAGAAATGTGATCCTTGGCAATGCCCTGAAGGTTACGCACAAAAACTGTAAAGGAATGGAAGATTTCACGGAAAACATAGAGTCGATCTTTGATTACTACCGGGAAGTCTTAAAAGGGGTCATGCGGCTGTGTGATATCTGGATCGAGCATCCGGCAAATGCCATGGCAGGGATCATGAAGCAGGCGGGATTTGGAAAAAAACTGCTTGCAGAAACCGTGGAGCAGTTTAAGGCTACTACCGGGAATGAGCCATGCAGCGCATACGAGATCTACTGCGGGATCTGTGAATCCATTACCATTGCAAGGCAGGAAAAGACGAATGAGAGAGGACTTTTAGCTCTGGAAGAAAAAATTGCCGGCTGTGTGTCAAAACGCTGGCATGAATATGATATTCCTGGCACTGTAAAATACTAACAGGGTTTAAAAGAATGGAGACAGCATGGACTGTCTTTTTTTGATGGGAGGAAAACATGAAGGTTACGAATGGAAAAGATGTGGCAAGGCTGCTGGTAGATGAATACTTGAACTGCCATCCCACCGGACACAAAAAATTTATGGAGTCCATGGCAAAAGAGCAGCAGGAAATAAAAGACAATTACACGTATCTTGGCTTTGCCTGGCTAAAAGGTCTTTCAGAGGTCAGATATTACGACCTTCGAAACGAAGCATCGAAACTGATGGCCGATGATCTGTGCCTGCATGTAAAGGAACAGCCAGAAAGGGTGCGCCTGGTGTATGAAGGTGCAGAGGAAATGGAGATCAATCCTTCAGATGAAGAGCAGATGGCAAAAATGTTTACCTGCTACCTGCTTGCAGGAAGTATGGACGGATATGGGGAATTTGTGGATTATGCCCTTGATACCCACCGGACACTGCAGCAGAACCTGACACGGTTTTTCGTGGAATGGTTTGCAAAAGCAGAAAAAGGCTCTGCATTTTTAAAACGGGCAAAGATGGTGTATTCCAGGTATTCCCTGCCATACATCTAAATTACGGAGGTATGTGATGGATAGAAAACTTCCGGACTGGTTAAAAGAGAGCAGGGAGGCAGAAAAACTGATCGCATGGCTGAAATCGCCGGATTGTGAAGTAAAAGAATTTTCCGGACAACTGTTTATAAAGGCAAGATATGGAAACTGTTTCTTTTTCTTTGACTGTTTAAAGGAAAACAGAAAAACAGACCGGAACTGGTGTGCCGTGATCCACATGCCGGAGTATTCCCTTTATGAAGCAGAAGATCTTTTTCTGAAGCCGATCGGGATACCGGATGATTTTGGTTTTCCTGTGCGTGAAGATCTGATCCCGAAACTGGAAACACAGATAAGCCGCATTGGAAAGAAACTTATCCGGGAACAATGGGATGAACTTTTGTTAAAAGGCGGGTATGCAGCTGCACAGATGATCCCGGAGATCAGCAGGGTTTATATCCAGCTAAATGCAGACCGTTTTATTAAAAAAGGAAAGCGGCCGGAGGATCTGATCTATCAGCCGCAGTTTCATTTTGCGGATATGAAGTGGGAATTTTCTGACTGGATGTTTCTGGAATATTTAAGCAACCCACAGCGGGCAGCAGAGCTTTTCGCCCAGAAGTGGCTGCTTGAAAAACTTCCGGAGATTTCAAAAAAGAAGATCTGTATCGGATGTATCCGGGAGGAAATGGAAGAAATGTTAAAAAAGACTGGGACAGGGCCGGAGGTAAGCCTTCCGCGTTCTGCTTAGTATAAAAAATGAAAAAATCAGGAGGAAACGAATAATATGGGTAAATACAATTACATGAATCTGAACCAGAAGATGATCAGGATCCGGAAGAAAGTGCCGAAGCTGATCCGCAAACGGTACAGTGAGGACGTTACTTATGATTTTGTAAAACTGGATGATATTTATGAATGCCTGACACCGGCCCTTAATAAATACGGGGTCGATTTTGACATCTTAAGTGAAAGGCCGACACAGATGGACGAACAGGGCAATTCCGTGTTTTTAAAGGAAATGGGAGCACTCTGGAGATATGAGGCTGATCTGGAGCTGTGCTGGACCAATGCAGACCGTCCGGGAGACAAGGTACGGAGCTTTTTGCATGTCATTGGAACCAATGAAGCACCGGATAAAGCAAAAGGTGCGGCATGGACGTATGGCCTGAAGTATTATTTCTTAAATAAATTCAACATCATGCAAGCATCTGGAATAGACGATCCGGACATGCGTGGGACGGAAAAAGAAGAAATGCCGAAGCAGGAAGCTTCCGTAAAACCGGAAAAGACAGAAAGAAAAGAAACCGCAGCAAAGCAGGAGCAAACGGAACCGGTCAGGGAAAAGAAAACGGACCGTAAAAAACTGCGTGATGGAAATGCCATATCAGAAGATCCTGTAAAAGTGGAATATGCAGTGACGGATACAGAAGAAAACCTTCCTGGACAGATGACTTTTGGAATGGAAGAAAGTGAAAGCGGACTGGAAAAATTTTCCGATGAAGAAACAAAAGCGGAAGATCCGGTTCAGACCGAGGAAATCTCCGTAGATGAGGAAATTACTGCCGAGACGGATGCAGACGGTTTCCGTGCAGTAGAAGAAACGGATGAAGTTCCATTTGATGAAGATGATGAGATTTCTTTTGATGCAGAAGAAGAGGAAGAAACACCAGAAGAGACTGCAGAGGAAGTGTTGGAGGATATGGCTCACGAAGAGGATGCAGAGGATGAAGTGAAATGGGCAGAAAAGGTTATCTGTAATTTTGGTGTCTATGCCGGGACCCCTCTTGGGGAAATGATGCAGGATGCCAGAGGTTACCAGACGATCAAATGGCTGGTACAGCGTTACAAAGGCCAGAATCAGGAAATACAGAAAGCTGCGAAGATCCTTTTGGATCATGAAAAGGAAATGCAAAAAGCAGCCTGAAAACAGAGAAACAGTTCGAGGTGGCTCCGGGAACGGGGCCATCTTTTATGAAAAGGAGGAAGGCATGTATGCCAGAGAATCGTTTACGATCGCAGAAGTAGCAGATCTTTTGTCAATCCGAAGACTGAGTGATTCTTACCAGGACGAATTTCCGGTGGAATGTCCTTTTTGCGGGGATTTAAGAGGAAAATGCAGTTTTTGCATCCGCAAAAATGGAGAACTGAAAAATGTTTACCATTGCTATCATTGCGGAGCATCCGGAAACATGCTGACACTGTATGCGGAACTATCCGGCATTTACGGGAGAAACCGGTATAAAGAAGCCTACCGGGAGATAAAGCAGGCACTTTCTTTTTCTGGAACGGATAAAAGGCAGCAGTCCACGACACGAAATGGGTTCGCTTCTATCGTTTCTAAAAAGAAACGCATTTCCCTTACGGAAGAGGAATGGGATTACCGGGACAATGTATATAAGGAAATGCTCACTTTTCTTAAGCTTAAGGAAACACACCGGAGGAACCTTCTCCTACGTGGGCTGACGTTAAATGAGGTCAGACAGATGGAAGAACGAGGTTTTTTAAGTACGGATGAGGAGAATTCCGTGGCCATTGCCAGAAAGCTCTTAAAAAAGGGATTTCGCCTGGATGGGGTTCCTGGATTTTTCATCAACCGGGATGGTGACTGGGAAGCTGCTTTTTATAGGAAGAATAACGGGTATCTTTGCCCGGTCCGGGATGGGAAGGAACGGATCATAGGATTCCAGATCCGGCTGGATGTTCCTTTAAAAGAACGGAAGTACCTCTGGTTTACCAGCAGCGGCTTAGAAAAAGGCACATCAAGCGGCAGCCCGGCAGGAATGTTTGGGAAAATAAAGGATGGCACGGTTTACGTAACAGAAGGGATCTTAAAGGCAGAGATCGCATGGATGTGTACAGGAAATCCTTATATTGGAGTCCCTGGAGTTTCCAATCATAAAGGACTGGAAACTGTCTTGCGAAAACTGAAAGAGCAGGGGTTAAAAAGAGTTTACGAATGTTACGACATGGATAAAATGATGGAATTGTCCTGTAAGCACGATGAAAAAAGTGCGTGCCGGCAATGTGAACATGGAATTCATCTGTATCATGGAGAATGCCCCAGAAAGCGCAGAAAGCGGGACATGATCCGAAAAGGCTGTATAAAACTATATGAGATCTGTGAGGAACTGAACGTATCCTGCAAAAGAGTCACCTGGGATACCGATGCATCCGGTACCTGGATGGAACACTACAAAGGCGTGGATGACTGGATCCTTCAAAAAGAGGAAAAAGAACACAGGAAGACGGCATAAAATGTTTGGTCAGATAAAAGGGAAACTGGAATTTTTTTCAGTTTCCTTTTTATCTGGCTGAAAAAGCCGGAAGAAAGGAGAAAGCGATGCAGATAAGAGACGGACCAAAAGAAAACTGCAGGGAAAAAAGCGATCATGAAAGGAGAACGTGCACTTGGAAAAAAACTGGAAGAAAAGATGGATGGCGGGTGCGATGGCTTTTGCTCTGTGCTGCACTACGCTCTTGCAGACGGGAGCTTCTGCAGTATCCGCCGCTGAGGTGGGAGGCGTTTCCGCACAGAGCGAGACGCAGATCGAGGTACAGACAGAAACACAGACAGAAACGCAGACGGAGAAAAGCGAGGAAGAACTGATCGAGGAAACCGTTGCTGATCCGGAACTTGCGCTTATGGTTACCGAAGGGGAAGCCTTTGATATCCAGAATGATTTTACAGGACTGAAACTCTCTGAAGGAGACCATGTGGAACTGAAAAAAGCAGCAATGGAAGACGGGACTGTATTTGATTATAACCATGCGGGAACCTATAAATGCGTATATCTTGTTACACCCGCATCCGGGGAAGCCTATCTGGTTGCCAGAAACATTACGGTGACACCAAGGGAAGCAGAAACAGACGGATCCAATGGCGGTCAGGAACAGGAAAGCGGCGATGACGAACCGGAGGCAGACCCCGTCCTCCCGACCATAAGCCCGGAAGATGCCCCGGAAACCCTGGAAGAGCCGGAAGAAACGGAGGAGCCAGAAGAAGAGGAAGCAGAAGAATTTTCCGATGAGGAACCAAAGGATGGAAGCCATCAGGTTGACATCGTACAGGGAAATGAATTCAATATTGAACTGGACCACGAGGACGGACGTTACCAGACGGGGGAGACGGTCAACTTTTCCGGTGATATCCCGCAGGGAAGCCTGATCGCAGTGGGAACAAGTCTTGTCGAAGCAAACCAGACAGAGAATACCGAAGATCTTCTGTATGCAGAAGTAAGCTACGATGAGGGAACAAATTCCTTCAGCTTTGAGATGCCGGAAGATGATGTTGCATTAAGTGTGGTATATGACCAGGCTGAGGGCGGTATTAGTACCATGGCAGCTTCCGATGGAGACTTGTGGGATGATTCAACAGACATTGAAGCTAATACCTATTACTATTATTCAGATGGAAAACTGCATCCTTTTGATTCTGTTATGGGACAGGGCGGAAATGATTCCTATAAGTATATCCGTTACAAAGCAGGCGGAAAGACTTATACCGTCTATGCATACTGCATGCAGCACAGTAAACAGTCCCCGCCAAGTGGAACGACTTATAAAAATATGGTCGAACTGGATGAGGGCGGCGATGACCGTTATTTAAGGAAGGCCATGTTTTACGGATATGGCGGTCCCGGATGGGGCGGCACATTCAACGGCTATAATATCAAATCCATCATGGAAAAATACGGCTGTTCCTCCGAGACCCGTGCAATGCAGCATTATCTGGTCGATTATTTATATGACGGGGAATCCGGATTTGGAGGATCCCTTTCGACAACTGCCAAAAACATGTTAAAAGAGATCAAGGCAGCCCTTGCAAAGATGCCGGATCCAACGACCATGGAGCTGACACCTGGGCTCAGTGCTTCTGCAAATGGAAACCAGAGCCCGACCTTCACATGGAAGGCAAACGCAGCTTTTGTGATCACGATCCATCTGGAAAACGGGGTCTCCCTTGTAAATGAGACGACAGGAAAAACCGGGACCGGAAATGTGAGCGTAAAGGGCGGTGAAAAATTCCATCTGGAAGCAACCACCCAGAATATTGGAAGCCTGAAAGGAAAATATGCGATCACATCCAACTATCCGCTTAATTTCCATGCCATGCTCTTAAAGCTGGCGAACAGCCAGGATATCGGCTTTGGATATTATACCGATACACTGGAGCTGAACCTGGAGGTAGACTGGCCGGATGAAGCAACGGTCAAGATCATCAAAAAAGATAAGGGAAGCAACGCGCTCCTTGCAGGTGCCGTTTACGGCATCTATGCAGATGAAGCCTGCACGAAACTTATCAAAAAAATGCCGGCAACAAATGCAAAAGGGGAATCCGAAGTAAAGATCACCAAAACACAGGATACCGTTTACCTTCGTGAGATCTCAGGCCCATCCGGATATGTGCTGGATACGAAAGCCTATGGGGTAAAACTGGTCGTGGGGCAGACCGCTTCCAAGAACTTAACGGATAAAGAGCAAAAAGGTGCACTCACCATTTATAAAGAAGGAGAAGTGCTTACTGGAGCGACCGTCACGGAAGATGGTGTGACCTTTGCCTACGAAAAACGGAAATTGAAAGGAGCCGTTTACAGTGTTTATGCAGGTGCAGATATCAAGGCGGCAGATGGCACCCTCATCTATAAAAAAGGTGCACTTGTCAAGGATAATCTGGTTACCGGAGATGACGGAAGCGTTACGTTAAAGGATCTCTATCTTGGCACCTACACAGTAACCGAGACGAAAGCTCCGGATAATTATGTATGCAAAGGAGAGTCTAAGACTGTTGAGCTTGTGTATGCAGGCCAGACCGTAGAAGTGCAGACTGTCAGTGCAACATTTTTAAATGAACGCCAGAAGGCTGCAGTCCGTGTGGAAAAGCAGGACGAAGAGACAAAAAATCCGCTCTCCGGAGGCATCTACGGGCTGTATGCAGCAGAAGATATCAAAGTTGATGGTAAGACCGTTGTTCCCAAAGGAACCCTGATCGAAAAAGCAACGACCGGAGCCGATGGAAAAGCTTCTTATAAAGCGGAACTTCCGATCAATTACAGCTACAGCATCCGGGAGATCCAGGCACCGGAACTTTACCTTAGAAACAGTGAGGATACTTACACCTTCACTTTTAAGTTCACCAATGATAAGGAAGAAAAGGTAAACTTTAGCCATACCTTTACAAATAAGCGTGTAAATGCAACAATCGACCTGGTAAAAGAAGACAGCGAGACAGGAAACAGCGCACAGGGAGATGCCGTATTTGAAGGAGCCATTTACGGGCTCTATGCAAGGGAAGACATTAACCATCCGGATGGCAGGAGCGGAGTCCTTTATAAAAAGGACGAACAGGTAGCTACCCTGACGACCGATAAAGAGGGAAAAGCAAGCGTAAGCAATCTGTATCTTGGAAAGTATTATTTGAAGGAGATCACGCCTCCAGTAGGTTATCTTCTGGACGAAGAGGAGCATGATGTAAACTGTAACTACGAAGGAGACCAGGTAGAGACGGTAAAACGAAATACCGTTTCCAAAGAAGACGTGATCAAACAGCCATTCCAGTTGATTAAAGCAGCGGATAATGATAAGACCGATGCGGACCTTTTAAAAGGTGCCGGATTCTCTGCTTATCTGATCAGCAGCCTGACTGTAAAGGACGATGGAAGCTATGACTTTACAAATGCGACCCCGATCGTTCTTACGGAAGATGGAAAAACAGAAATGTTTACCGATGAACGCGGCTATGCGTGCAGCATCCCGATTCCTTATGGACGCTACATTGTCCGTGAGACCACAACACCGCATAATTTCATGCCGGTAGATGATTTTATCGTAACCGTAACCGAGAACAGCAGCACACCGCAGGTATGGAGAGTCCTTTTGGACGATGAGTTCAAAGCAAAGCTTAAGATCGTGAAACAGGATGATGAGACCAAACAGCCGGTCCTCCTTGCCAATACAGAATTCAAAGTGTACGACCTGGATGCGAAAAAGTACGTGGAACAGGTAACGACCTATCCAAATACGGTTGTCCATAAATCCTATTTTACGGACGAAAATGGTTACCTGATTCTTCCGGAATCCTTAAAATGCGGAAATTACAGGATTGAGGAAGTGAGAGCGCCTGATGGCTACACCCAGAATACCCAGTATGTGGAGATCAAAGTTGATAAGAATACAGCTTATCAGATGGATTCTGTCAGCGGGGATGCCATCATTACCGTGACCTATGAAAACCATCCGGTCAAAGGTAAACTGGTGATCCATAAATCTGGTGAAACCTTAAAATCCTTTAAAAAGGATTTTGTATACGAAGAAACTTCCCTGGAAGGGGCAGAATTTGAAATCTACGCAGCAGAAGATATTTTCACACCGGATCATCAGGTGGACGAGCAGGGAAACCGTCACGTGATCTATGCAAAGGATACCCTGGTAAAAACAGTAACCACTAATAAAAATGGGGAAGCTGTTATCAAAGACCTTCCGCTTGGAAAATACCGTGTGAAAGAAACAAAAGCACCGGCCGGATTTGTCTTAAATCCAGACAGTCAGGAAGTATCCTTTATCTATAAGGATCAGAACACACCGGAGATCGAAGAAAAACTGGAATTTTCCAATGAACGCCAGAAAGTAGAGCTGAGTGTGGAAAAACAGGATGCCGAGATCGGAAAGGCTTTAAAAGGTGCAACCTTTGGATTATACAATAAAGAAGCAATTTCTTCCGGCGACAAGGTGGTCGTAAAAGCAGATACACTGCTTCAGGAAATCACAAGCAACGAAAAAGGTAAGGCAGCGTTTACGCTAGATCTTCCGCTTGGCAGATACTATGTGAAAGAGCTGCAGGCGCCGGCGGGTTATGTATCTTCCGATGAGATCCTGGAATTTGATGCCACATACCAGGGCCAGGACGTAAAAACGATCAAATTAAAATCCGTGAAGAAAAACCAGCCGACAACGGTAGAAGTAACAAAAGCAGATATCACGACCGGAACAGAACTTGACGGGGCTTCCATGAGTGTACTGGATAAGGACGGCAACGTGATCGATTCCTGGACATCCGTAAAGGATTCCCCACATGTGATCAAGCGACTTCAGGTTGGAAAAACTTACATTCTGCGTGAAGAGCTTGCACCATATGGCTACTTACGTGCAACAGACGTAGAGTTTACGATCTCTGATACTGCAGAAGTACAGAAAGTCAAAATGGAAGATGAAGTCCCGGTAGCAAGACTTCTGGTAAACAAGAAAGGGGAATTCTTAGACAGCGTATCCCTTCTTGACAATGCAAAAGGCATGATCGAGCACCTGTTCAACTATGTGACTGGAAACCTGACTGATGTAACCTTCAATGTTTACGCGGCAGAAGCCATCCGTGCAGCAGACGGGGTAAGTGCAGATTATTATGCGGCAGATGAACTGGTCGGCTCCATTACAACAGATGGAAATGGCATCGCCCAGATGGATAACCTCCCGCTTGGACGCTATTACATCGTGGAAAAAGAGACCTCACATGGCTACGTTCTGGATAATGAACCAAGATATGTGGATCTTACATACCGTGACCAGGATACACCTCTGGTTACTTATAGTGCCGACTGGCAGAATGCGCGCCAGAGGGTACAGGTGGAAGTCCTGAAAAAAGAAAAGGACAGTGACAAAGTACTTTCTGGGGCAATCTTTGGCCTCTATGCAGCAGACGACATCGTATCTTCAAAAGGAAAAGTACTCCTTGCGAAAGACACCCTGATCGAACTGAAGACCACAGATGAGGAGGGAAAGATCCAGTTTGTTGCAGATCTCCCGGTTGATAGCAGGTACTACATTAAGGAACTTGCCGCCCCGGATGGCTATGTGACAGACCAGGAACCGCAGAAATTCACTTTTGAGTACCAGGGCAGTGGAACCAGTGTTGCAGAGTATGCGTTCACCTTTGAAGATGAACAGACTACGGTAGAACTTTCCAAAGCAGACCTGACGGACAAAAAAGAACTTCCGGGAGCATCCTTAAAGGTAACAGATGAGGATGGAAATACGGTGGATGAATGGGTATCCAAAGAGGAAGCACATATCATCAAGGGCCTTATCGTAGGAAAGAAATACAAGATGACAGAAACAAAGCCGGCAGATGGTTATGTGACTGCGGAAAGTATTGAATTTACCGTCGAAAACACAAAAGAAGTACAGAAACACCAGATGCTTGATGATGTGACCAAAGTGGAAATCAGCAAGAAAGACATTACGGATTCCAGTGAGGTACCGGGAGCAAAACTGATCATCCTGGATAAAGATGGAAAGAAAGTTGAAAGCTGGACGTCCACGGATAAACCGCATATGGTCGAAAAACTTCCGGTAGGCGAATATACCCTTCGTGAAGAGCAGGCCCCGGATGGATACCTCATTGCGAAAGATGTGAAATTTACGGTAAAAGATACTGGAAAAGTCCAGAAAGTCAAAATGAAGGACGCACATCCGTATGGAAAACTGGTCATCAAAAAGACCGATTCCACCAGTAAGTCAGCCCTTTCAGGAGCAGAATTTGAACTGCGTGAAAAGGAAAGCGGAAAAGTCGTAGAAAAACTGGTAACGGATAAGACCGGAACAGCGAAAAGCGGCAAGATTCCGATTGCTACTTATAAAAATGGAAAAGTAGAGAAAACCGTGAAATATATCCTGGTAGAGACCAAAGCACCAAATGGTTATGAATTAAGCAGCAAAGAAGAAGAGATCCGCTTTGAATACAAAGACGGAAAAACCAAGGTGATCGAGATCGTAAAAGAGATCAAAAACACCAAATCCCCTTCCGGCAGCACACCGACAGGAAACAGCCCGAAAACAGGGGACAGCACCAACATCTGGCTTCCGATCCTTCTGGCAGTCCTTTCTGCCTGCGGCATTGGCGGCGTGATCTGGTATAAGAAGAAAAAAGGAAATTAAGGAATACGGTTCAGGGCTGCTCGATTTACCGGCAGCCCTTTTTCCAGGAAGAATAATCGGAGGTTTGTATGAGACACATAAAAGAAATCATGATCGTGGCAGTCTGCCTGATGGTACTCAGCTTTTGCGTATGTACCGGTTTTGGCATTTACTTTATGTACCGGGAAGGTGTGCAGGAATATGAAGACCTGCGTACATACGTCAAGGAAACAGATGAGGATGACCACACAGAAGGAACAGACGGAAGCGATGGGAAACAGACCGTGGTTGATTTTAGGGCATTGAAAAAGATCAATCCGGATATCGTTGCATGGATCCGGATCCCGGATACCAGCATTGATTACCCGGTAGTCCAGGGAAACGATGACTCCTATTACCTGACACATACTTTTAAAAAGGCAGAACATGTGGCAGGGGCCATTTTCCTGGATTCCGATAACAGTGTCGATTTTTCTGATGACAAGAACATCATTTATGGACACAATATGAAAGATGGCAGCATGTTTCGCGGACTTCGAAATTTCCTTGACGATGAATTTTTAAAAGAACACCATATCCTCTATCTGTATCTTCCGGATGAAGGGGTATGGATCTTTGTGATCGTAAAATGCGAGTATACACCGGCAGATGGAGATGCTTTTTTACTTGGAACGCAGGAAGAAGTCCCGACGCTTCTGCTTTCCACCTGTGGAACAGATGCCTCCAAACGTCTGGTCATATGGTGTGAAAGGCAGGAAGAGAAAGGTGGGCAGATAGAATATTCTGACGAGGAAGCAGAAGTACAGGAAGCTACGGATGATCTTGCTTTCTTAGATGGGGAGTTTGTAGAAAACGAAACCCATGATTTTATTTAAATGTTTGCAGAAATTTAATGGATAATTTCTAAAAAATATAACATTTTAATTTTCAGGTCTTTCTGGATGGACAGGAACAATAATAGTCTATCCGGGAGGACCTTTTTTTTATTGCAAGAATGGCGTAAAATGGCACTTTTGATGGAAATACGATTGCAGAAAAATGAAAAAAGAAATATTAGTTCTGACTATCATGTCCAGTATGCCGCAAATCATTTGGAGAAGGCGAAGGACGTGTTTATGAAAGCGATGAAGATCCTCTGGATTTATATAGCCCAGTGGAAGGAAAAATAGAAATTAAACTGAGATGATAAAAAAATATAGAAAAAAGAATTGACAATTGTATTCTACAGTTGTAGAATACAATTAACTTCTACAGATGTAGAAAATAAAATTCTAGGAGAATCCACGATGAAGACAAAATTTATGACACTTATGACGGTAGCAACACTTGGGATTTTTTCAGCTGCAACGGTTATGGCAGCAGGAAATAACGATTTCTATACACAGCCGCCGGCTGGATCTGAATGGGAAAAAGCAGATACGGAAGGTACCTATGCAAGCTATACGAACGGAAATGATTATGTAAATATCTATAAATATTCACTGGAGGATGTCAAAACAGGGATTGCCAAATGCAATGACACATACGATGCCTGCTATCAGACAATTTATTCAGAGGGAAACAGCCTGTATATGGCAGTGGGATATGCAAAAGATGCAGATGACATCAGTGACGTCAGAAAATTTGTAGAATATATTTCGTATCCTGGAAATCCTTCACTTACCAGACAGGAGAATGAAAACCAGACCGATGATTCTTCTGATGATTCTGATAAGGCAACTACAGATACTGCCAGTCAGAAGTCAGGAGGAGATTCAGATTCCTCCGATACAGAAGAAAATGCTTCTGCAAAATCCTCGGACAGCAATGATGATTCCGATATCCTTTCTACCTCACCAATGACATTAGTTGACAGTGATGGAAATACCATTGAGATTAATTACATTCTTCACAAAGATTATTCTTGTGAATATCGTGGAGATGATGGAATGAACTATACCGATAATGGGGATGAGACTTATACCGACGAAAATGGAAATACCTACTCAGCTCTGAATGATGATACTCATCATCTGGGACATACGTTGGAACAGCATGACCTTCAGGATGCAAACGGTAATACTGTGACGGTTACGGAAACTACAAATGGTGATTATTATTTCCAGGACGAAAATGGTACAGGATTTACGGACAATGGAGACGGGACATGGAGTGATGAAAATGGCAGCAGTTATACAGAAATAGACTGATAGTGGTCAGTAGCTGCAGGAATGGCAAGGGCATTTGCAAATTGTGCAAAAGCCCTTGCCATTTCCGTGAACCGTGGTAAAATAGAGTTATTCCTACATTTGTAGAAAATATGTAACAGG
>NZ_JBDGAB010000038.1:0-34912 GCF_040910705.1 Blautia sp. RTP21359st1_E11_RTP21359_211015 | reverse complement strand
TGGATCTTTTTCGCAAAGTCAGAACCTTCCATAAGCATCTTCAGTCTCTCAACTCTGTAATCAGACGGGATCAGGCCAAGTGTCAGCTGTCCTTCATAGAAATCCCATACTCTGCGGCCTTCCCATCCGCACCAGAATGCGGTTGCGTGGATCCCGTATTTCTCCAGACCTTTATTAATGGACTCTGCCATAGCATCATCCTGAAGTGTCGGACGATCCCAGCATACCAGCTGGCAGCTGTCCACACCCATTTCCTTCAGCTCAGCAAATTTTGCATCAATATCTGTATTGCTTGTAAATTCGATCAAAACTCCAACTTTCATAGGTTCTGTTCTCCTTCCTGTATTATCTCATATTATACTACTTATACCACCAAGATCAGCCTTTTACCGCGCCGGCAGTAATACCACCTACAATATGCTTCTGCATCACAACAAAGAAGATAAGACTCGGTATCATGGACATTACGATTCCGGGAAGTGCATGCTCCCAGTCTGCTGTCTGTGCGGAAAACTGCATGTACAGTGCATTCTGGATATTCATTGCCACTGTGTTTCCGCCAACGATCAGCTGGTTGGTGATGATATCATTCCAGGTTGCCAGTGCATCCAAAACAACGACCGTCGTGAGGATCGGTTTCAGAAGCGGAAGTACAATGCTGAAATAGGTGCGGATCTTACCTGCGCCGTCAATACATGCACACTCTTCCAGATCGATAGGAACATTTTTTACAAATCCATGGATCATGTATACTGCCAGAGGCATACATAAGCCCACACTTACCAGAATATATCCGGTTCTTGTTCCAGTCAGTTTCACGTTGGAAACCAGTCTTGTCAAGGTGATCATGTAAGACTGGAACGGAACCATCATCGGCATGATGATCAGAACAAAGCATATTTTGCTAAGTCTGCTTTTTGTTCTTGCGAGCTTATAGGCTGCCATCGGCGCCATAAGCACTACCAGGATGACAGTGCAGAATGTATAAAGCAATGTATTAAAGATCAGAGACGGGAAACCGAATTTCGTCCAGGTCTCCATATACATCTTCAGGCTCCATGACTTGGGCAGAGCCAGAAAGTCCTGCAGCATATCATTATAGGGTTTAAATGAGTTTATAAAGATCAATACCAGCGGCATCAGCCAGAAGATCGCACATACAAAAATAATGATCGTCAGTGCATTCACCTGCCGCAGGTTCTTTGGTTTCTTCTTCATTATGCCTCAACCTCCTTACTCTTGGTAATCTTCATCTGAATTGCTGTAATGATCAGAACAAATACTACAAATACAAGAGATTTGGCAGTAGCAAGACCATATTTGCTGTTAACAAAAGCTTCCTTATAAATATTATACGCAACGGAAACAGTTGAATTCGCAGGTCCGCCCTTTGTAAATACCATGATAATATCGAATAACTTAAACGCAAATGTCATTGATGTCAGCATACAGATCGAGATCGCAGGCATGATCATCGGAATTGTGATCTTGCGGAATACCTGGAAAGAGGTTGCTCCGTCGATTCTTGCCGCTTCCAGAAGCTCTCCCGGAACTGCAATGATTCCTGCGATATAATTGACCATGTAAAAACCAAGATTCTGCCATACTGCCATGACAACAACTACATAAAAAGCAAGCTTCGGTGTTCCAAGCCAGCTCCAGTTAAAGAATTCCCATCCTGTAACACTGTAAAGAGCCTCAAAGCCAGGTCCCAGGATAAATTTCCAGATCAGACTGATCGCTGTCAGACTGATGATATAAGGAATATAATAAAAAGCACGTCCAAGACTGTTCACTTTGTTCTCACGTGCCATTACGATAGCAACTGTGAGAGAAACAATGTTTACGATAACAACATAAAATACTGCAAATTTAAGAGTAAATCTGACACCTTTCCAAAAAAGCGGGTCAGCAGTAAAAATTTTCACATAGTTGGCAAGTCCTACAAATTCCATGTTCTTGCCGATTCCATTCCAATTAAATACCGAATAGTACAGATTCATTACAAATGGAATATCTGTGGCAAACAGTACAAAAGCAACTGCCGGAAAGACAAACAATGCAAAAATTGCCAGATCCTTTGTTTTTTTGTTTTTCAATCCTATCCCCTCCAGAAATTCAATTTTTCTTTGGTTTATATTGGGGAAACAGGCAAACCTGCTGCCTGTCTCCCTCTTTTGTCAGTTACATTCCGTCAGCCCAAAATCAACAAATCTGTTTCTCTTCGGCTCCTGGAGTTCCTTGTTATTCTGCAGATGTCCAGAAATCCTGGAAAAGCTGTGTTACTTCATCTGCGCTCATATCTCCAAGCATGTAGGACTGGAGATACGGACCACACTCATCTGCGTAGCTGCCAGGAGCAATTGTGTGGATCCAGCCGTTTGTCTTTCCAGCATCGATATAGGTCTTAGCATCATTTGCAAGAGCGCCGGTTACTTTCATATCAGACTTTGCACCAGGAACAGCGCCTACACCTTCTGCCATCCATTTCTGGCCTTCTTCGGAGGTAAGGATAAACTCACAATACTCTTTTGCAAGATCCAGATTCTTGGAATCTTTGTTTACAATATAAGTCCAGTTACAGGAGGATAATACAGTTGCATCATCTTCACCGGAGCCTACCGGGAATGGAAGGAATGCAAGATTTGCATCCGGATTAAAGGAATCCAGTGTAGACTGGCACCAGTCACCCATATGGATCATAGCTGCTTCGCCATTTGCAAGCATATTCTCTGATGTCTCCCAGTCAACCTCAAGCGGCTTGTCCGGACCATACTCTACAGCAAGATCAAGAAATTTGTAAAGATTCTCCCAGTTAGGCATATCTGCAAATGATGTCTCTCCGGATTTGATCGCATCTACTGTCTCAGCAGCTGTTTTGTCTTTGTCGATCATGAAATGTGTTGCAACCTGTCCTAATACCCATGTTTCCTTTGAAGCAAGCGCAAACGGAGTGATGCCTGCATCCTTCAGCTTCTTGCATGCCTCTTCCAGCTCATCCATGTTTGTCGGAAGCTTGTCGATACCAGCTTTCTCAAAGCAGTCTTTGTTGTAGATCAGACCCATGTTCTCATAGGTCCATGGAAGAGATTTTACATTTCCCTCGTCATCTTTTCCAAGGTTTACAGCGTCCTCATTGAACTTGTCCAGAACTTCTGTATCATTGCTCCAGTCGTAAGCATAATCATAGTACATTTTCGCTTTTGTTCCGGCCTCAGCATCAAATACGTCTGGTGTATCACCGGAGTTTACTCTGGACTGAAGCAGTGTGTCGTAATCGTTGGCTGCATGCTGTACATCAACAGTCACACCCGGATGTGATTCCTCGAAGGCTTTTACCATCTCGTCATATTCTTCCAGACCATAAGCATGTGCATCAAATACATTCAGTGTTACATTTTCTTCAGCATGTGCAGTTACCCCTCCTGCAACTACCATTGATGAGATCATTGCTGCTGATAACAGAATAGAAATCACTCTTTTTTTCATTTGCATATCCTCCTTTTGAATAGCTTTTTTTATTTTTCTCACTGCCTTTCAGTGAAAATTTCATTATTTGTTTTCGTGTGTGTTTACATACTCTTTTGCCGCATTCCACTCTTTAATCCCAAGCTGTACGGATCTTACTCCTTCGATCAAAGGAGCAACCTCTACAGGTTTATCTTCTCTGACGCATTCCTGGAAATATTTGATCTCTGTATAATATGGTCCCAGATTGGAGACATTGATTCCCGCCACATCACTCTCGCCTTCATATTCAGCTTTGAGCTCTGGCGTCTCCACAGTTCCGTCTTTCTTATATACTGTCAGGCTCGGTGACTGAGCACCGTTAAATTCTATCGTAGCATCCTCAAAATGTGCACGGAACGCTGCATGGAACTTCATTGCCGATGACTCATCCCAAATACCCTCTGCTGTAGCAAAAACATCTCCGAATTCATACTCCGTGATGATATGATTGATCATGCCACTTTCAAATCTGCTGGCTTTTACCTGGAAGCTGTCCGGCTCACCCAGCATATAACGCAGAAAATCAAGATCATGCACGTGAAGATCCAGCACAACGGAACCACTCTTTTCTTCATTATGGAACCAGTCCTCAAATCCCCATTTCACATCTCCGCTGATACGCTCCATAGTAATGGATTTCAGCTTTCCGAATTTTTCTGTGTCGTAAGCTTCCTTCAGATATTTATATTCCTCAAAGGAACGTACTACCTGTCCTACCATAACCTTCTTCCCGGATCTTTTTTCTGCTTCAAGAAGCATCTGGCAATCCTCTTCGGTCAGACATACCGGTTTTTCCACCAGTACATTCATCCCTTTTTCCAGTGCCTTCACTACATGTTCTGCATGCAGATAGCTTGGAAGACAGATATGTACAATATCCAGCTGCTCCTTTTCGATCAGTTCCATTCCGTATTCATATGTGGCAGCTTCCGGAAAATATGATGCCGCTTTGTCCAGAAATTCTTTTCTGCAGTCAGACAGGGCAACTACCTCAACATCATCCTCTTTTTCTGATAAGACTTTCAGGGATAAGTAATGAGTCGTTCCCATTCCGCCGCATCCAATCACGCCTATTCTCATCTCTCTACCTCTCTTTATTTGTCCAGTGGCCTAACTAATATTTCAAAAAATAAAAGCTTTTTGCAAAAATGTCTGTGTTTCTTGCTACAAGCTCTCTTTTTTGCTGCTCTTAGCTTGGATTTAGGATAGCATCCTTTGCCGTATCTGTCAACATTCTTTTCCGTTTTTCCGTCTTTCAATGTGCATTTCTTGTATAATAAACAATATTTCAAGTATTTTTTTGTGCATCTTGCGCATTTGTAATCAATTATTCCTGTCACTGTACTATTTATCTCCATTTTTTTACCAGTCTTCCAAAAAATGCCTGTGTTATATTGCTCTTCATTTTAGAATTGTCGTATTTTTACATTTTTTCTTCTATGATAGTCAATATTTTCTTTGTACAGCCACATATTGATTATTTTCTGTATCTATGATAGGATATATTTAGTGCGGAGACTTTACTAATATTTTTCGGTACCGTTTATTTTTAAAGGATTGGAGATGAAAAGAAACTATGAAACTTGTTAATCAGCAGGTTATTAAGAACACGAATATGAAACGGCTCTATACTTCCATCTATTCCAGTCCCGGAATATCCAGAGCACACCTTGCCAAGCAGACGAAGCTCAGCAAAACAACCGTATCTACTCTTGTAGATGAACTGATCGAACGGGGATTCATTGTGGACAGCGGTATCGGAGAATCCGACAGCATCGGACGTAAGCCGAACTGCCTTCAGGTCCGGATGAACAGCTACTACGTTGTTGTCATGAACTGGCATGAAAATGCTGTCGAAGCTTATCTTGTGGACATTGCCGGTACTTCCGTCTTTCATGAATCACGGAAGCTTTCCGAAGATGAAAATCATGTCGCATGCTCCGGCTCCTGTTTCCGGGAATCCATTCTGGAACACTGTGCTCCTGACCGTATCCTTGGCATCTGCATAGTAATGTCCGCCATGATCGACGCCTCCAGCAATGAAGTATATTCCACGACCCTGAATCTGCCTTCCATGGAAAGCACTCAGATCATTAAATCTCTGAAGACTGCATTCCCGGGATACCCGGTTGATCTTCTCAATGATACCGCCTGCTATTCCTACGCGGAAAAGGTCTATGGCAATATAAAAGAGAAAAATTTTGCTTTTCTCAATTTCGGCCGCGGCATCGGTGCCACCCTTTTCACAGAAGGAAGCATGCTTGGAACTGCCAGTGGTTCCTCTACCCAGTTCGGCCATTATTCCATCGATCCTCACGGTCCGGAATGTATCTGCGGAAATCACGGATGTCTGGAAGTTATGATCTCGGAGCAGGCTCTGAAAAACAGGATCCCGGAATTCGGACAGATTCCATCCTTAAGCGCACTTTCAGAAATCACCTTCTCAGATCTGGGAAAGGCTGCCACCTTCCGCGATCCAACCGCTCTTGCTATGGTAAAGGAGATGGCATGGGAGCTGTCCATCGCCCTGAGTAATCTGATCAGTACCGTAAATCCATCTCTGATCGTTCTTGGCGGAAAGATTCCGGATCTTGGCGAATATTTTCTCAATGAAGTACGGGAAGACCTGAAAAAAACCGGGTTCCGCAGGATGGTAGATAACGTGACTGTCCGTTACTCCCAGCTCCAGAGTGATTCGTTCCTGAACGGAGCCATGAAATACTTTTTTGATATCCACTATTCTTTTACAAATCAGGATCCGACGAATTTTTTTATCGGATGATATAAGGAGGAAGCCATGAAAAAACTGAAAGCTGCTATTGTAGGCTGCGGCCGTATTTCCGTCTCTTATGCGGATGCATTCCATCGTCTCAGCGATGAAGTAGAATTAGTATATGCCGTTGACAAAGATCCAGCTCTTGCCAAAGCCTTTGCAGAGGAATTTAACTGTTCCTGGACTACGGACTTTGATGAGATCCTGGATAAGGATATTGATGTGGTACATCTCTGTCTGCCGCATTTCCTGCACCCGGTCATGGCCATCAAAGCCATGAAAGCCGGCATTAACGTCCTTACCGAAAAGCCCATTGCCACCTGTCTTCAGGATGCAGACAGAATGATCCGTACCGCCGAAGAAACTCATGTAAAGCTGGGCGTTATCTTCCAGACACGTTACACAAAAAGTGTGGAAAAGCTCCGCGAAATGATCCAGCGGGGTGATTTCGGAAAAATCCTTACCGCACGTTCCTATCTGACCTGGAACCGTCCGCTCGACTATTACAGCGGAAGTGACTGGAAGGGAACATGGGACAAAGAGGGCGGCGGTGTTCTCATCGACCAGGCGATCCACAGCATTGATCGTGTTCGATATATGCTGGATTCCGATGTGGAATGGATCGACGGAAGTATCCATAATTATGTCCACCATTTTGTAAAGGTAGAGGATGCCGCAGACGCTGCTATCATGTTCAAAAACGGCTGTCTTTATAATCTATATGCATGCAACATTTACGGAGCCGATTCCCCGATCAATATTGAACTGATCGGAGAAAAAGGACGCCTGGGTCTTAAGCAGGACATGGGCTATTACGAGCTGGACGGCACCTATGCCGAGATCCGAAACACTTATGAGACCACAAATGTGGGCCCTGATTACTGGGGAAGCAGCCATCACCTGCAGATCCGTGACTTCTATCGTTCCGTCCGTGAGGATCTTCCCGTTGCCATCGACGGACTGGAAGGCAGAAAAACCCTGGAAATGGTAAAAGGAATCTACCTTTCCTCTGCTAGAAGAGAACGCATCTCTCTCCCCTTTGAGGATGTAACCTACAGTGATCTGAACCAGCCGGTGAAATAACTACGTCACTATTCTGTAACTATAAAAAACGGATGCTTTATCTCCTGCAGCATTTCCACAGGAGGATAAAGCATCCGTTTTTAATATTCTTATATTTATAATGTCATTATAATGTCTTTGAAAGAAACTCACGAAGTCTCTTATTCTTTGGATTTGCAAAGAATTCCTTAGGAGAGTTTTCTTCCTGGATCTTTCCTTCATCAATGAAGAGGACTCTGGTTGCCACCTCGCGGGCAAAGCCCATCTCATGAGTTACCACAACCATGGTCATGCCGGATCTTGCAAGCTCCTGCATCAGTTCCAGGACCTCTCCTACCATCTCCGGATCAAGAGCAGATGTAGGCTCATCAAACAGCATCACGTCCGGGTTCATGGCAAGAGATCTTGCAATGGCGATACGCTGCTTCTGACCGCCGGAAAGCATGTCCGGATAGGAATCTGCCTTATCCGGAAGACCTACTCGCTCCAGAAGCTCCAGTGCCGTTTTTTCAGCCTCTTCCTTACTCATAAGATTCAGAGTCACAGGTGCGAGCATAATGTTCTCTTTTACTGTCTTATGTGGAAAAAGATTAAACTGCTGGAATACCATTCCGATCTTCTGACGATGACGGTTGATATCCACCTTGGAATCTGTGATGTCGGTTCCCTCAAAGAGGATTTTTCCCCCGGTCGGCTCCTCAAGGAGATTCAGGGAACGGAGGAATGTAGATTTACCACAGCCGGATGGTCCGATAATGGCTACTACTTCACCTCTGCGGATCTGTGTGGTGATCCCGTTGAGAACCTGATTGCCGCCATAGGCCTTTTCAAGTCCCTGTACATCCAGAAGCACTTCATTACTTACGCTCATTGGTTCTCAGCCTCCTTTCAAGTCTTCCTACCAGATAGGTAAGGAAGCAAACGATCACAAGATAGATCGCAGCTACTACCAGCAGCGGGAACAGTGCACTGTAGGTCTGGCTTCGGATAATGTCTCCGCCACGGGTCAGATCCATAAGTCCGATATAACCACTGATGGATGTCTCCTTCAAAAGTACGATCAGCTCGTTTCCAAGGGCCGGCAGGATGTTCTTGACCGCCTGCGGAAGAATGATCTTGATCATAGTCTGTGTATAGTTAAGACCCAGGCTCCGTCCTGCCTCAAACTGACCCTGATCAATAGACATGATACCGGAACGGACGATCTCAGCCACGTATGCAGCAGAGTTCATACCAAAGGCGATAATGGCAACAACTATCTTACCCGGATCTATGGTTGCAAAAATAACATAAAATACGATCAGCAGCTGTACCATCGTTGGGGTGCCACGGATCACAGTCAGATAAACACGACAGATCACATTAAGGATCTTAAGCTTACCTGTCTTATCATGTGTAGAACGGACAATAGCAATGACAAATCCCAGAAAAATACCAAGAAGTACAGCAAAAAAAGTAATGATGATGGTATTTTTCAGACCGGACAAAATGAACTGCCAGCGATTGTCGTCCAGAAAGTTAAACTGAAACTGTTCAATAAGACTCAAAATTTCCACCCTTTCCAAAACTACAGGTTCCGAAATCCGGAAAACATACCCGGATATCCGGAACCTGATCATTCGCTACTGAACCCTGCAACGAATATCTGTTTCTCAGCTTATCCGTTCAGAATCCTCTGATTTCTCTGTGCAAAATTATTTCTTTACAATAACAACCTGCTCTGCAGTTGTGTACGGATCAGTGAAATCAACGCTCTTTTTACGATCCTCTGTTACTGTCATTCCTGCAGCACCGAAATCAGCTTTTCCGGATTTAACAGAATTTACGATCGCATCAAACTCCATATCCTCGACCTTCAGCTCATATCCAAGCTTGTCGCAGACAGCCTGAGCGATATCAACATCAATACCTACGATCTTATCTCCGTCATAGTATTCGTATGGCTGGAAGGTTGCGTTTGTTGCCATGGTAAGAGTTCCCTTGGAGTGATCTGCATCCTTAGGAGTCTCATACGGTGTCTTACCTGCATCATCACCGATGTAGTTATCTCTGATGGAATCCAGAGTTCCGTCATCCTTCAGCTCCTTCAGCGCTTCATTGAACTCTTTGGTAAGGTCTGCATTATCTTTGGAAAGACAGATTGCATACTCCTCTTTATCAAAAATATCCTCAACGATCTCAAGATCATCGTTTTTCTCAACAAATTTCTTGGCAGGCTCGCTGTCGATCACTACGCAGTCAATCTTACCCTGTTTCAGAGCCATAACAGCGTCATTACCTTTGTTGTATCTCTCTACTGTTGCGTCTTTAACCTCTGTAGCGTCTGCATCACCGGTTGTTCCAAGCTGAACACCGATCTTCTTCCCCTCCAGATCATCTGCGCTCTTGATCTCATCTGCTGCAAAAACAGCGGATGTCATAGAAACTGTCATAGCTGCTGCAAGTGCAAGTGCCATAAATTTTCTCTTCATTTTTTCTTCCTCCTGAATTCTATGTACTTTACGTTAACTGTCTCTCTGCTTCTGTCAGTCCAATGTTACTGTTCACTTCGTGACCAGCAACACGCTCCGCGATGCACAGAAATCATGCTTTTGCATGATTTCGCGCCGAGATTCTCGGGTTTTCTGTGACCTGTGGTCACAAAAAACACCTCGCGGAATATTACCAGTGAACAGTAACAGCACAATCCGTAATGTACAGCATAATTATACATCTCCATGCATATTACTTTGTTTTATGATACCATGTTTCTGACAAAATGCAAGCATATAAAACCCATAAATCCGAAAATCCACCTGTAATTTATGGGAATTTCACAGGGAAAATTCACTTTTCAATAACAATTGTCCAATATACTATACTATTAAAGGCAACAAATGGAAAAAACCTGCGTGTTTTTTCCATGGGGGCTTGTGCTCCAACAGAAAAAACAAGTATAATATTCAGAAACAAGAGGAGGCTACTATTATGAAATTCACGAAAATGCACGGCATTGGAAACGATTATGTATATGTAAACTGTTTTGAGGAAACTGTTAAGGATCCGGCCGCAGTGGCAAAATTTGTCAGCGACCGTCATTTTGGCATTGGTTCCGATGGTCTGATCCTGATCCGCCCGTCTGAGATTGCAGACTGCGAGATGGATATGTACAATCTGGACGGCTCTCAGGGTGCCATGTGCGGAAACGGTATCCGCTGCGTTGCCAAATATGTCTATGACCACGGCATTGTGGACAAAACTTCTTTAAGCATCGCCACAAGAAGCGGTATCAAATATGTGGATCTTACCATCCGCGACGGCAAGGCCTCCATGGTAAAAGTCAACATGGGCTCCCCGATCCTCACTGCAAAAGAGATCCCGGTGGTTGCCGAAACCGAGCAGGTGATCGACGCTCCCATCACCGTCGACGGAAAAGAATATCACATGACCGCAGTTTCCATGGGTAATCCTCATGCCATCATCTACGTAGACGATGTGGACAGCCTTGACCTGGAAAAGATCGGCCCGTCCTTTGAAAATCACGTATGCTTCCCGGACAGAGTCAACACTGAATTTGTTCAGGTGATCGACCGCCACACCGTAAAGATGCGTGTATGGGAGCGTGGCTCCGGAGAAACCCTTGCCTGCGGCACAGGCGCCTGCGCAGTTACGGTAGCTTCCATCCTCAATGACAAGGTTGACGGCAGCAAACCGGTTACTGTACAGCTTCTTGGCGGAGACTTAAACATCTCCTGGGAAAGAGATGAAAACCTTGTATATATGACAGGACCTGCAACTACGGTGTTTGACGGAGAGATCGATCTTGGATTTTTAGGTGAATAAATGAAAAAGGAGGGAGCTTTTCGAAGCTCCCTCCTGCGTATTATATTTCCGCATATCCCCTCTTCAAATAAATACCAGAACCCTCTCCACGATAAACACCGCCGCACATGCCAGCAGGGCTACTGTGATCAGGCTTTTTTCCTTATATGCAGCAATAAGTGCTACCAGGAAACCTGCTGCACCGGAGATGATGCTGTCTGTGGCCTTCAGGATGGCCGGGAAGGTCATGGCTGCCAGACAGGCATATGGCACATAATACAGAAAGGACTTGATAAACGGGCTTCTGATCTCGTTTTTTGCAAGAGCAAGGGGCAGCATACGGATGAGATAGGTGACAATTGCCATCACCAGGATATAGAGATATACATTATGACTCATGAACGGCTTCCCCTTTCTCTTCCAGCGGGCAGAAATAAGCCGCCAGGCCTGCTACCAGAAGTGTTGTGATAATGATCATAAATCCGGATGATACCTGTTTTAACACCGGTGTCACCGCAAAAACAGTGCTGACTGCCATGGATGCCGCAACAACCCCAAGAACCGGTCTGCTCTTTTTGGACGGCGGGATGATGATGGCCAGGAACATTCCGTAAATGGCAACGCTCAACGCACTGAGCATAAAATCCGGCAAAAGGCTTCCGGAGATTCCTCCTGCCAGAGTTCCAAGAGTCCATCCGGGAATTGCCACGCACATGGCTCCGTAATTATAAAATACACTGACCTTTCCCTCCTGAGCCGCACTGATCCCGAAAATTTCATCGGTGATACCAAAAGCAGCGATGTATTTCAGGATGCCGGACTCCTCACGCCGGAATTTCTGGGACAAGGAAAATGACATCAGGCAGTATCTCAGGTTGATGATCAGCTGGGTCATTGCCATCTCCCACATGGAGCCTCCCGCAAAAATAATGTCCAGTCCCGCAAACTGACCGGCTGATGTCAGGTTGGTCAGGGAGATCAGAACTGCCTGCCAGATACTCAAGCCGCCGGCAACAGCCATCATGCCAAAGGTAAAGGATACCGCAAAATATCCAAGAGCGATGGGAACTCCATCCTTCATACCTTTTCTGAAACTTTCTCTTTTCATCGATTTCCTCCATTGTATGTACATTCTGTTATAAAACGCAACTATGAAAAGCACCTTTGCAGGCTTCTCCGATCTGTGCAGCGATCACCAGCGTCTCGTCTTACAGCGATCCAATAAATTAGTGCATCGCTATAGTTCGTTGTACATGTAAATAAGAGCGTGCCCGGAAACTTTTCTGTTTCCTGACACGCCCCTTTATTGTAGCATTGCCATATCAAAACTTCAATACTTCACAGCAAACACAGCTGTGCTTTTTCACCGATTTTATGCTTTTTCCACTATTTTATAGTAAGATCTGGCTGTCATGGAGTAGATCAGTCCATAGACCAGCGCAAAGGCCAGAACCGTTCCCGCAGTGCAGCCCACGTACAATTTTGTATTGGCCATTCCGAACAGCAGCAGGAGCCGGCGGATCAGCGGAAATGCCATGGAAATATGCACCATTGCCATCACAAGCGGGATAAAAAATACCAGAAGGATCTGTCTGCGGATAGCTCCTTTCACCTCTCTGCGGCTCATACCTACTTTCTGCATGATCTGGAACCTTCCCTGATCTTCGTAGCCCTCTGAGATCTGTTTGTAGTAAATGATCATCGCCGTTCCCATAAGGAACAGTGCTCCCAAAAAAATTCCAATAAACAGGATCGTTCCATTATCTACATAATACGTTTCGTACTCACTCTGGCGGACACCACCGATCACGATGGTATTCTCTGAAAAGCCACCGCTTCTGCAGTAATCTTTCAGTGCCTGATAAACAGCCTGGCCATACCGGATCTTTTCCTCCCCGCTGCCACGGATATCTACACCCAAATGAACTGTGAGATCTTTTCCAGCCTCGTAGGCATCAAGACCTTCATACATCTTTGTCCGAAGCCCGTCAATATACTCGAAATCGGAATCCGTCACAACAATTGCCGCCATATTGGATACCAGATTGTTCATGGCACTTAAAGGTGCTTTTTCCAGCCATTTTTTTACTGCAAAATCCCGGTCATCAATTTTTAATATGTCTTTTTCCTTTTCAGACGGATACCAGGCAAAGATCTCGCCGTCGTGAAGATCTGTTTTTTCACCGGTAAGTTTCTCATACTCAGACTGACGGATCGTATACAGATCTACGGATTTTCCATCTTCTGAGTAACTGTAAGCCTGTCCGATCATAATACCGTTTTTTTCCTGCCTGCAGCCGATCTCGAGATAAGTTTCGTCCACTGTTTTTTCTGCCGGCACCTGATCATTTTTGATTGCCTGTGCAAAAACTTTCTGAATCTGTTCACTCTGTTCCTGGCTGATGCCCGAAATCCTGGCATCCGTATCAAAAGGATACCGGTTCACCATGATGTCACCCATTCCAAAATACAGCGACACAGTCATAGAAAGAAGCAGGAGCACTCCTGTACTTAAAATACAGATGCTGGCCAGGCCTGCCGCATTTTGTTTCATACGATAGATCATGCCGGAGACACTGATAAAGTTGCCGGTTTTATAGTAGAACTTTTTGTTCTTTCGCAAAAGTTTCAGGATTACAATGCTTCCTGCGGTAAAAAGAAGATACGTTCCTGCCATAACCAGAATCACTGCCAGAAGAAAAATGAAAATTGCCTGGATTGGGGATTCCGTGGTTACTGCCAGATAATATCCCACTCCAAGAGAAATCATCCCCAGAAGTGCCATGAGCCATTTTGCCCGGGGCTCCTTCTCTCCTGTGTTTCCGCCTCTCAGAAGTTCTATGGGGTTATTCATCCTTACTCTGGTAAGATTCAGTGCCAGAATAACAAGAAAAATCCCTCCAAATCCTGCGATGCAAAACAGGATTCCTGTAATGGAAACATAAAATCCCAGCACTGCCGGAACATGAAGAAAACGGAAAAGCAAAAGCAGGGAGAGCTTGCTTCCAAGGATGCCAATCCCGATCCCTGCCGTCAGAGAAAGCAGCGAAGTCATGATTGTTTCCAGAAACATCACTTTTCCGATATGGCCTTTTTCCAGTCCCAGAATGTTGTAAAGCCCGATTTCTTTCTGTCTGTGTTTCATGAGAAAACTGTTGCTGTAGATCAGAAAGATAACGCAGAAAATTCCAACAACCACTTCACCGGTTCCTACGATCATCCTCACTTCTGCTGCCTGGGGCACTGCTTTCTCCAATGTGGGACAGTCCCGCAGAAATTCCATCATATACATCATGGCAATGCAGAAAATGCAGGTAAGCATATAGGGAACATAGGTGCTCCGGTTATTCCGGATGTTCTGCACTGCCAGTTTTCCAAACATTCCTTTACGCATAGGTCTCACCGCCTGTCGTAAGGATCGTCAGGGTATCTGCAATCATCTGGTACATTTCCTGTCTTGTTTTTGTGCCACGGTAGATCTGGTGGAACACTTCGCCATCCTTGATAAAAAGTACTCTGGATGCGTGGCTGGCGGCCTGCGCGCTGTGAGTTACCATGAGAATGGTCTGGCCTTCCCGATTTACCTCATTGAACATGGAAAGAAGATCGGAGGCTGCACGGGAATCCAGGGCTCCGGTCGGTTCGTCCGCAAGGATCAGCTTCGGATCTGTGATCAGTGCCCTTGCAACTGCTGCTCTCTGCTTCTGTCCGCCGGAAACCTCGTAGGGGAATTTTTCCAGAAGCTGGTTGATGTGAAGGGCTTTTGCAATGGGACGGATCTTCTGCTCCATCTCCTGATAATCTTCCCCTGCCAGCACGAGAGGAAGATAAATATTGTCCCGGAGGCTGAAGGTGTCCAGAAGATTGAAATCCTGGAACACGAAGCCTAAGTTCTTCCGACGGAATGCGGAAATTTCTTTTTCTGTCAGGTGAGTAATGCTTTTTCCTTCCAGAAGCACTTCGCCGGATGTGGGGCGGTCCAGGGCTGCCAGAATATTCAGAAGTGTTGTTTTTCCGGAACCGGACTCTCCC
Source organism: Blautia sp. RTP21359st1_E11_RTP21359_211015 (assembly GCF_040910705.1). NCBI lineage: Bacteria > Bacillati > Bacillota > Clostridia > Lachnospirales > Lachnospiraceae > Blautia > Blautia sp. RTP21359st1_E11_RTP21359_211015. The sequence continues at coordinate 19,734 of NZ_JBDGAB010000038.1, read as the reverse complement.
ATGATCGCCACATATTCTCCTTCTTCCACCGAAAATGTCACATTGAAAAGTGCCTGCACTTTATTTCCGCCGAAGCGGGTGCTGTATATCTTTTTTACATTTGTTACTTCCAGTAATGCCATACGCTAATTCCTTTCTTATCTGTATTTACAGCGATCCAGGGAGTCATGCATCATGTTCTAAAGCGATCGAACCTGATGTAAGAATTACCCGAAACGCTATGTTATGGTTTCAGTATAAGAAAATTCTCCGGCGGCTGCCATCGAAGTGGCTTACATTTTACGGAGGAAGCTTACATTTGTGTAAGGTTAATACATCTCCAGATCTTTTTTCCACAGGCTCATCCGAACTTCCGTGCCTTTATCCACCTGGGAATCCACAGTGATCTCGTGACCCAGTTTTCTCAGGATCTTCCGGCTTAAATACAGACCGATCCCGGTAGCACGGTTGTCCTCCCGTCCATTGACGCCTGTGTAGCCTTTTTCGAAGATGCGCGGAAGATCCTCCGGCTGGATTCCGATGCCGGAGTCTGCGATGACCAGAGTTGCCGGGGCCGTATTACAAATCCCCGGGGCCGTATTCTGCTTCAAATTTGGATTCTCAGATACCCTGTTTCCACGCTCATCCTCCAGCCAGATTTCAATGCCGCCCGTTCTTGTATATTTCAACGCATTGGAAAGAATCTGTCCAATGACAAAACCAAGCCATTTTTCATCGGTAAGAACGATCGCATCTGTCCCCTCATATGATAACGAAAGCTTTTTTGACACAAAGATCCCTGCGTATTTATGGATCTGCTCCCGGATGATCCGATCCAGCGAGCATCGGGTCAGCTTCAGATCGGCGGACATGTCCTCCGTGCGAAGGTAGCCCAGCACCATCTCCACATACTGTTCAATGCGAAAAAGCTGTGCCAGGGACTCCCGGTTCTCCTCCGGCTCCTCCCGAAGCAGCAGGCGTAGAGCAAAGATCGGCGTCTTGATCTGATGTGCCCACATAGTGTAGTAATCGGTCATTTCTTCCAGAGAACGCTGCCGTTCTGTCTCCGCACCCATCCGCATGCCGTCCAGTTTCCGGATGATATCCCTGTAAAGAAGCTCCACCTCATCGGTGGTCTCGCCCAGCCGGTCCAGATTAATCTCCGGAGCTTTTTCCACCAGGATTAAGTTCTGCACCTTCTGTCTGTAACAGGCATAACCGTATAAAAAAACGGCAGCTCCTGCTCCCAGCCACAGAACTGCCAGATAGACCGCCGCCTCCAGGGGAAGCTGGTACAGGCAGATCACTGCTGTCGACACAGCCGCCATAAAAACACAGGCGATGAAAAAAATTTTTGTCTGTTTTAAATATGCTCGAAATGATTCCATAAAAACCTCACACCATATATCCAAGACCTTTTCGCGTGATGATAAAATCCACAAGGCCTGCCGCCTCCAGTTTTTTGCGAAGGCGTGTAATGTTTACGGTCAGGGTGTTGTCATCCACAAAGCTGTCACTTTCCCACAGTTTTGTCATAATGACATCTCTGGATACCGGTTTCCCTGCCTGGGAAAAAAGCAGTTCCAGGATACGCAGTTCATTTCTGGTCAGTTCCGTCTCCTCCCCGTTCCAGGTCAGTGTCGCTCTGGAAAGATTGAGAACCGCGCCTTTATGTTCCAGGACATTTCCCGGGTTTCCGAAGGAATAGGTTCTGCGGAGGATTGCCTGGATCTTGGCCACCAGTACGTCCATATCAAAAGGCTTGGCAATAAAGTCATCGGCTCCACGGCTCATGGCCATGACCATGTTCATGTTATCCGCTGCGGAGGAGATGAAGATCACCGGCACCTGGGAAACCTTTCGGATTTCCTCACACCAGTGAAAGCCATTATAAAATGGAAGTTTCAGATCCAGAAGAACAAGCTGAGGATCTTTCCCCGCAAATTCCTGCAGTATATTGGAAAAATCCTCAGCCAGAAAAACGTCATATCCCCAGGAACTGAGATGCTTTTTCAGAAGATTCGCGATTGTTTCGTCATCTTCTACAATAAAAATACGATACTTCATTCCTGTTTGTCCCTTTTATGCGATTGATTACGCCTCTGCTTCTCCATCCGGATCTACCAGGCGGTTCAGAACCTGGAATCCATTGTTACGGAGAACACTCTCTGCAACCAGAAGATCCTCACAGTGCATGATCGCTACCGGAACTTTCAGGCCTCTGTGGAAGAAGGTGTAGATGTAATGAAGGTTTACGTTGCTGTCGCCCATGACACTAAGAAGCTTGTCTAACCCACCGATCTCATCCTGAAGGTCTACCAGGATAGCCTGTGTGATACGAGTCATGTATCCATGCTCAGCCATGATCTCATCTGCTCTTTCCGGATTGTCGCATACCATACGGAAGTTTGCAAACTCCGGTGCGTCAAAGCAGCCGAAACCGTAGATATCGATCTGATTCTCTGCAAGAATCTTTGTAACTTTCTGAAGACTGCCTGGAGTGTTTTCTACGAAGACGATGTTCTGTTTTACCATAATAATTTTCCTCTTTTCTGTTATTCTTTTTTATTTTCTTTTTTTATTTTAGCATGAAATTTGGTGGAAGTGAATCCCTTCCCCAGCGGGGTCCTTCCGGGCTGGAGCGTTTCGCGTATACATTCATACGTTAAAGCGTAACGCTTTTAATCATTAAATTCAGGTATAAGTATACCCATCTCGACATGAAATGTCAACCATCTTTTCCAGGCCCCAAATCTCAAACATAAAATATCATAACATAAAATTCCCAATATAAAAAAGGCCAGACACACATCCAACAGACATGCGTCCAGCCATCCATTTTTTACTTACAGTTATTTTGACAAAAAACTCAATCCAACTCTTCGTCTACATACTTCTGTATATTAGAAGCATTCACATACTTCCTAACCTTCGCCCCGTCAGTAATGACAAGTGTAGGCGCCTGACGGATCCCATACTGCTTGACAAGCTCGGGATTCTGCTCAGCATCGATAATCTCCAGCTCTTCGCCTTCCAGCATTTTCTTTGCCATACGGCAGTTCGGACAAGTGCTAGTCGTAAAAAGATATTTATGAGATTCCACAGGCTGGATCTCCACCTCGTCACCCTTCATGGTCATCACACTGGTATGGACCTTTTTCAGCTGGGAATGGGTAATATCATAGAGGGTACGGTTCTTGTACTCCTGGGTCTTACCATCGTTCCAGTTCTGTACAGGACGGTAATATCCTGTGATACGGCTGTAAACCTCAGCCTTCTTTCCACATTTCGGGCAGGTGAAATGCTCGCCGCTGATGTAGCCATGCTCCTGACATACGGAATAGGTCGGTGAGATGGTGTAATAGGGCAGGCGATAATTCTCTGCGATCTTACGTACCAACGCTGCCGCTGCCTTCCAGTCCGGAAGCTTCTCCCCAAGGAATGCATGGAATACGGTTCCTGAAGTATACAGAGTCTGCAGATCGTCCTGAATATCCAGTGCGTCAAAAATATCCGCAGTGTAATCAACCGGCAGATGAGAGCTGTTTGTGTAATACGGAGTGTCGCCCTCTTTTCCCGCTGTTTTGATATCCGGATAACGGCTTCTGTCGTGTTTGGCAAGACGGTATGCAGTGGACTCTGCCGGTGTTGCCTCCAGATTGAAAAGCTCTCCCGGATACTGCTCCTGATAGTCTGAAAGACGGCTTCTCATATGCTCCAGAACCTCTTTTGTAAACTTCTGGGTTTCCGGATCTGTCATGTCTTTTTTCAGCCAGCAGGCATTTAAGCCCGCTTCGTTCATTCCCACAAGACCGATGGTGGAAAAATGATTGTCAAAGCTTCCAAGATATCTCTTCGTGTACGGATACAGTCCCTCATCCAGAAGCCTGCTGATCACATCTCTCTTGATATGAAGAGATCTTGCGGAGATATCCATCATGTGGTCCAGGCGCTGATAAAATTCCTTCGGCGTTCTGGAAAGGTATGCGATACGCGGCATATTGATGGTAACAACGCCTACAGAGCCTGTGCTCTCACCGGAGCCAAAGAATCCACCACTCTTTTTGCGGAGCTCACGGAGATCCAGACGGAGGCGGCAGCACATGCTGCGGATGTCGCTTGGCTTCATATCACTGTTGATATAATTGGAAAAATACGGAGTACCGTACTTGGAAGTCATCTCAAAGAGAAGACGGTTGTTCTCGGTATCAGACCAGTCGAATTCCTTTGTGATGGAATAGGTCGGGATCGGATACTGGAATCCACGTCCGTTGGCATCTCCCTCGATCATGGTCTCGATAAATGCCTTATTGACCATATCCATTTCTTTCTTACAGTCTTTGTATTTGAAATCCATGTCCTTGCCGCCTACGATAGCCGGAAGCTCTGCAAGGTCGTCTGGAACGGTCCAGTCCAGTGTAATGTTGGAAAATGGTGCCTGAGTGCCCCAGCGGCTTGGAGTATTTACGCCATATACAAAGGACTCAATGCATTTCTTAACCTCCGGATAGGAAAGGTTGTCTGCCTTTACAAAAGGTGCCAGATAAGTATCAAAGGATGAAAATGCCTGTGCGCCCGCCCACTCGTTCTGCATGATACCCAGGAAATTCACCATCTGGTTGCAGAGTACACTTAAATGCTTTGCAGGTGCAGAAGTGATCTTACCCTCAATACCACCAAGTCCCTCTCGGATCAGCTGCTTCAGGGACCAGCCTGCACAGTAACCGGTCAGCATGGACAAATCATGGATATGGATATCTGCATTTCTGTGTGCATCTGCGATCTCGTTGTCGTAGATCTCAGACAGCCAGTAGTTTGCGGTAACTGCTCCGGAGTTGCTTAAGATCAGACCTCCTACAGAATAAGTAACCGTTGAGTTCTCCTTTACACGCCAGTCCTCAACCTTTACATAGCTGTTTACGATTTCTTTATAGTCAAGGATGGTGGATTTCATATTGCGGATCTTCTCACGCTGCTTACGATAAAGGATATACGCCTTGGCAACATCAGAATATCCGGCCTGGATCAGTACGTTCTCCACACTGTCCTGGATATCCTCAACAGAAATCCGGTTGTTCTCGATCTTATTCTGAAAATCCGCTGTAACACGAAGTCCCAGAAGATCGATCATATCCGAACTGTAATTCTTACCTTTGGCATCAAATGCCTTATCAATTGCCGCGGTGATCTTCCCCATTTTAAATTCGTCTAATTCACCGTCTCTTTTTACTACCTGAAACATAAGAAAATGCCTCCCTCATGCATTTATTTATAAGCGGATATTCCATTCCGCCTCACTTGCCTGCTTACGAACACACTCCGTTTCACGATCTGTGTTCAAAGCGCTGTAGGCTTATTGTATCAGACACGCCTCTTTGCGTCAACACAAAAAGCACCATATATAGTGCCCGTTTTGTTCACGGTACTATATATGGTACTGAGTAGATATTTTAACATTATGTGACTTTCGGATAGATTTCCCGCGGAACTCTTGCTTTTACAGCAATCCCGCCTTCGGTATACTCTTCCGAAAGAAGCTGTCCATACTCACGGATCAGCTGGATCTGACCGGCCTCCGAATAAGGAAAAAGCCGTTCCATATAAATCTGTCCTTCTGCCAGTATCTCAGAAAGAAGCTGCTTAAATTCCTCAAGCCCCTCTCCTGTCCGTGCGGAAATCTTCAGCGTATGGTCTGCCCGGAGATCCCGAAAGCTCTCCCCGGAAACACGGTCCTGCTTGTTAAAAAGTGTGATCGTCTTTTTTCCAAGGGCACCAAGCTCTTTCAAGGTTTCATATACGATATGCATCTGCATCTCCGCCTGAGGATTGGATGCATCTACCACATGAATGATATAATCCGCATATTTAGCTTCCTCCAGGGTACTCTTGAAGGCTTCCACCAGATTGTGGGGAAGCTTGCGGATAAAGCCTACGGTATCCGTAAGAAGAAGCTGCTGTCCGTCATCCAGTGTCAGAAGACGGGTAGTCGGATCCAGTGTGGCAAACAGCTTATCCTCCGAAAGCACCGAAGCGCCTGTCAGTGTATTCAGAAGCGTTGACTTTCCTGCATTGGTATAGCCAACAATGGCTGCTGTCTTCAGATTTCCCACAGCTCTTCTGGAACGGATCAGCTCTCTGTGCTTTTCTACCTGGGAAAGCTCCTGCTTCAGTGCGGATATCCTGTTCCGGATCAGACGACGGTCTGTCTCCAGCTTTTTCTCACCAGGGCCTCTGGTTCCGATTCCTCCTCCAAGTCGCGAAAGAGAAGAACGTAGTCCCACAAGACGTGCAGACCTGTAACGAAGCTGTGCAAGTTCTACCTGGATCTTGCCTTCACTTGTGACGGCACGCTTCGCAAAAATGTCAAGGATCAGCAGGGTACGATCCATAACCTTGCACTCCAGCTCCCGCTCCAGATTATTCATCTGGGCAGGAGAAAGCTCATCGTCACAGATCACACCATTGGCATCCAAGGCATAGAGAAGACCTTTTACCTCTTCGATCTTGCCTTTTCCGATATAGGTGCCCGGATGTACGGCCTCACGATTCTGAATGATCCTGCCTGCAACCGCCGCACCTGCCGTAGCCGCAAGTTCTCCAAGCTCATCCAGGGATTCCTCCATGTCATCCCCCCGATCTGCCTGGACACCGATCAGGATAACCCTGTCCTGTATTTCCTCAAAATATTCCATATCAGCCCTCCGAAGACGTTCTGGTTTTCAGGAAAGCCCGCTCTTTTTTTGCAGCGGAATCTTCAGGGAACATCTCAATATATTCCTGGACCTTGGTCAGTGCAGTAGCAAAATCCAGCTTTTTTTCATAGGCTACGATCTCATTGAACAGAAGACTCTGCATCTCGTCTGTGGTAGCTGTCGGAAGGCCTTTTGTGATGTTATCAAGAGCAGAATCATAATCTCCGCTTCGGATATCGCACAGTGCCAGACCATTATAGCCCTTGGCGGAATCACCCACTGCGGAAATATACTGCTTGTACATTGCCTGGGCATTTTCCACATCATCCTGGGCCAGATATACCATTCCCAGAAGAAGCAATGCTTCCGTATTATCCTTCTTGGTTGCTTCCAGAAGCTCTTTTTTTGCGTTGCTGTAGTCTTCCATATAGTAGTAGACACGGCCTCTGTCACAGTGGTCCTGGGCATCCTTGGCCTCAGAAGAAAGAGCAGCTTCCAGATATCTGGTTCCGTCCGCTTCCATATCCTTGTCCAGATATGCCTCATAGATCTCGATCGCCATATCATAGGTGGAATCTTCTCCATAGGCCTGTTTGAAGTTAGATGCGGCTTCTTCGTAGGAATCCATGGCAAGGGCAACCTTTCCGGTGAGAAAATAACTGCCTGCATCCATGGAAAAATCTTCTCCAAGTGTCTGGCAGTCTGCCATGGCATCCTCGTATTTTCCAGACTTCAGCTCTGCAGTAGCCCGGTAGGACAGGATATCCTTACGAAGGCTTTTGCTTACTTTATCGCAGTTCAGAGCTTCCGTGAAGCTATTCACCGCATCCTCATATTTGCCAAGACGCAGGCTTGCGATACCTGCCCCGCGATAGGACTGTGCCAACTTCACTCCGTTCTGGATAGAGCTCTGGTACTCCTCCAGGGCATACTTGTAGCTTCCCTGGGAAAGATCCTTTCCGGCCTGTTCATATATTTTTGTTTTTTCACTGCCACAGCCGCCCAGAAGCAAGGCTCCTGTAACGGCTGCAAGAATCAATACGGTCTTTGTTTTTTTCATGGAATTCCTTATTCTACAACAAGCCCTTCGGCTTCCATCACATCAACAACACTATCTACATATTTATGGCAGAGATCATCCGTTCCCGCTTCTACCATAACACGGATCAGCGGCTCTGTACCACTCTCACGTACCAGGATACGTCCGTCATCGCCAAGTGCCTCTGCGGCTGCCTCAATGGCTGTTTTTACCTTTTCGTTCTCCAGTGCTGTTTTCTTGTCGGAAACACGCACATTCCGGAGAAGCTGCGGATAAACCTTCATCTCCTTTGCAAGGTCGCAGAGTGTGGCCTTCTGATCCACACATGCCTCCATGATCATAAGAGAAGTCAGGATCCCGTCACCGGTAGCGGAATAGCGGCTAAAGATGATATGTCCGGACTGTTCACCACCGATACTGTAATTGTTTTCCATCATGTTCTCGGCAACGTATTTGTCACCAACTGCAGTCTGCTCATAGTCGATGCCTTCACGCTCCAGAGACTTGTAAAGACCAAGATTGGACATAACGGTGGTTACAACTGTATTTCCGTTGAGCTGGCCTTTCTCTCTTAAATATTTGCCGCACACATACATGATCTTATCACCGTCAATGATGTTTCCGCGGTGGTCTACGGCGATACAGCGGTCTGCGTCACCATCATATGCAAAACCGATATCCAGACCTTTATCTACCACGAACTGTCTCAGAACTTCAATGTGTGTGGAACCGCAGCCACGGTTGATGTTGGTTCCGTTTGGCTCATTGTTGATCACATAGGTTTTTGCACGAAGTGCGTCAAAAACGCTCTTGGCAATGGCGGATGAGCTTCCGTTGGAGCAATCCAGCCCAACCTTGATATTTTTGAAATCATGGCATGGGATAGAGATCAGATGTCCGATATAACGGTTTCTTCCTGATGCAAAATCCACAGTACAGCCGATATCTTCTCCGGTTGCCAGCGGAAGCTCCTCGATCTCGCCGTCCAGATATGCCTCGATACGTGCTTCAATATCTGCGGAAATCTTCTGTCCGTTCTCATTAAGGACCTTGATCCCATTATCATTAAACGGATTATGGCTTGCGGAAATCATGATACCGCAGTCAAAATCTTCTGTACGTACCACATAGGATACACTTGGAGTTGTGGTTACATGAAGCAGATAGGCATCTGCTCCGGATGCGGTAAGTCCTGCCGCAAGGGCATACTCAAACATGTAACTGCTTCTTCTTGTATCCTTGCCGATCACGATCTTCGCCTTGTGATCTCTGCCGTAATACCAGCCGAGATAACGTCCCACACGAAATGCATGATCTGCTGTAAGTTTTACATTTGCTTCACCACGAAAACCATCTGTTCCGAAATATTTACCCATAATGTTCTCCTTTATTACTGATACAGTCCTTCCGGATAAACGCCGTCATCTGTAAGTTTTTTGAATGCAGCCTGTACAGATGCCTTATCCTCCTGATAGGTAACACCGAACCACTCGTCCTTTGTCTCAAGAACATCTACCGCTGCTTTTCCGGAATGGATCAGCTGGTCGATAAGCTCAGGAAGAAGATACTCTTTTTTGATGTCTCCCTCTTTGATCCCGCCAAGGAACTCAACGAAGCCTTTCTCAAGGATCTCCATAAATTCCGGTGTCAGTCCCCACATATTCATGGAAACAAGGCTCTTTGTATCCAGTGCTTCTGCTGTACCATCGTCATTTCTTGTCTCTGCGCCGTCTGCTGTCTTGAAGATGTTATGTGTCTCTGTAACGCCCACAAGCTTGCCGTCCTCAATATGGCACACTCCTCTTGTGACGCTTCCGTTGTCACTTAATGTATTTCCAAGGCGGAAACCTGCCATGCAGATGTGCATCGGGCCATCCTGCGGATGATCCTGTACCAGGTAGTCATGCACCTTTACGTAGGCTTCTTTTCCGTAGTAGTCATCTGCATTGATCACAGCGAATGGCTCGGAAAGGACTTTCTTTGCTGCCAGTACAGCGTGTCCGGTTCCCCATGGCTTGGTACGGTCCGCCGGTTTTGTAAAATTGCCCGGAAGATCGTCGATCTCCTGGAATGCATAAGCAACTTCTGTAATGTTGGAGATACGGTCTCCGATCACTTTTTTGAATTCATCTTCAAGGTCTTTGCGGATGATAAATACGACCTTGTTGAATCCTGCCTCCAGTGCATCATGGATGGAATAGTCCATAATGATCTCGCCCTTCGGGCCTACCGGTGCAAGCTGCTTGATTCCTTTTCCAAAACGGCTGCCGATACCGGCTGCCATGATCACCAATGCTGTCTTTTTCATTTTCGTTTCCTCCTGATTTATTATAATTTTTTGAACTCTGTAGCTGTAATCAGCGCTTACTCCTGTTCATTCAGCTTTGTCAGCTTTACTGCCTGGTCTGCTGCGATCAGACTATCAATGATCTCATCCAGATCTCCGTTAAGGATATTTTCAAGACGATGAAGGGTAAGCTTGATCCTGTGGTCTGTTACACGTCCCTGAGGGAAGTTATAGGTACGGATCTTCTCGGAGCGGTCACCTGTACCGATCTGGCTTCTCCTTGCCTCTGCCTCAGCGTCATGCTGCTTGGCAAGCTCCATCTCATACAGACGGGAACGGAGCACACGAAGTGCTTTATCCTTGTTCTTAAGCTGAGACTTCTCATCCTGGCAGGAAATCACAATTCCTGTAGGGATATGAGTAAGACGTACTGCGGAGTCTGTGGTGTTGACACACTGACCACCGTTTCCGGATGCACGGAACACATCGAATTTACACTCATTGAGATCCAGATGGAAATCAATTTCTTCCGCCTCCGGCATGATCGCTACCGTACAGGTAGAGGTATGGATCCTTCCGCCGGACTCTGTCTCCGGTACTCGCTGTACACGGTGAACACCGCTTTCGTATTTCAGTCTGGAATATGCACCCTCACCCTTGATCATGAAGGTAACTTCCTTGAAGCCGCCGATGCCGTTCTCATTGAGGCTGAGCATCTCGGTTTTCCAGCGGCGGGACTCCGCGTATTTCACATACATACGATAAATCTCTGCTGCAAAAAGTGCTGCCTCATCACCGCCTGCACCTCCACGGATCTCAACGATAACGTTCTTGCTGTCGTTAGGGTCCTTCGGAAGAAGAAGGATCTTCAGCTCATGCTCCAGCTCCTCCACTCTCTTTTTTGCATCGGAAAGCTCTTCCTTCAGCATTTCACGCATCTCTTCGTCCTTCTCGCTCTCCAGCATGGAAAGACTGTCCTCGATGGTTTCCTTATTTTTCTTATATTCTTTATATGCGTCAACGATTGGCTGCAGGTCGCTCTGCTCCTTCATCAGCTTCTGAAAATGTGCCGGATCGTCGGTTACTCCCGGTTCTCCCAGCTCATTGAGAAGCTCTTCAAAACGTACCAGCAGATCATCCAGTTTATCAAACATGTATTTCCTCCTGTTTCTGTCCAAGCACCACACGGTCAAGGCCCGGCAGATCCTTTACGATCTGAACCCCGGTAAACCCGGCTGCTTTCATCATTGTACTGACTGCCTCACCCTGGGTGCAGCCGATTTCATACAGAAGCCATCCGCCTGGTTTCAGGTACCTTCCGGCCTCTGCTGTGATCTTTCTGTAAAAATAAAGCCCGTCTTCCATTCCGTCAAGGGCCTTCCTCGGATCATGAAGGCGGACTTCTTCCATCAGTGTTTCAATTTCTTCTGTTGCGATATAAGGCGGGTTTGAAATAAGGATATCATATTTCCCACTATCTTTTCCACCTTTTTCACAAAAATACGGTGCCGAGAACAGGTCGCTTTCCACAAAATCCGCCCGGTTCTCCACCTTTAGAATACCTGCATTCTTTTTTGCCACTTCCAGTGCTTCCGGTGAAACATCCACACCGGTCCCACAGGCATCCTGCCGTTCCAGAAGAAGGCTGAGCAGGATGCAGCCGGAGCCGGTACACATATCCAGGATCTCCGGTTTTTCCACATCCCCAAGGTGTTTCAATGCCTCTTCCACCAGAGTCTCCGTATCCTGTCTAGGAATCAGCACGTTTTCGTTTACATAAAACTCATAGCCCATAAAAAAAGCCTGATGAGTCAGCTGCTGTACAGGAATATGTCCTGCCCGCCTGTCGATCAGCGTAAGATACTCTGCTGCGGTCTCATCAGACACCGGTTCATCTCCATGCGCAAAATAATATGCCCGATTCTTTCCGGTCTTAAATTCCAGAAGGAGCCAGGCATCCAGCCCGGCTTCTTCCAATCCGTTATCTTTCAGTATTGTTGTACCTTTTTTCAGAAGGGACTCAAGAGTCTGCATTTTCTGTCTCCTCTGTCTCATATGGGATGTCCAGGTCAAATTCCTCTTTCAGATAAGCTCTCCAATCAAAAACAGCCTCAACTGCTTTAATGGCTACCTCTGCCATATCTGCAGCAGGCTCCTTTGTGGTGAATTTCTGCATGGCAAGACCTGGTTTACTCATAATGTCCGCAAATTTACTGTCTGTTCTTCCTGCCCACTGGATGATCTCAAAGGAAATCCCCGCAACTACCGGTACCATGAGAAGTCTTCCCAGCAGTCTCACCCAGTAAAACGGCACCGCCACAAACACAAAGTGCAGCACAATACTTACCAGCATGACCAGAAACAGAAAGCTTGTTCCACAGCGCTTATGAAACCTGGAGCTCTTTAACACATTCTCTACCGTCAGAGGCAGACCATGCTCCACACAGTTGATACATTTGTGCTCCGCGCCGTGATACATAAATGTCCTCTGGATATCCTTCATTCTGGAGATCAGGAACATATATCCCATAAACAGTGCCAGCTTCACAAAGGCTTCCACTATGGTGACCAGAAATTCCGAAGCACCTACCCCTCGGATCAGACTAGCCAGTACATACGGAAGAAACATAAAAGCAGCCACAGAAACCACCATGGAGATAGCTACCGTAATGTAAAGAAGCCACTTGAACTGCTTATCCTCTTTGGCTTTCTTTGCAGAACGCTCTTCTTCTGTAAGCTGCTCATTCTTCCTGACTGTTTCCTCATCTTCCTCGTCTCCTGCGATCTCCGCAGAATACATCAGGCATTTCGTGCCTACCACAAGAGAATCCACAAAGCTTACCACACCACGGATGATCGGTTTCTTCAGAAATGCGTGATTTCCGAAGATACATTTATAATCCTCTACCTTCAGCTCGATCTCCTGGTCCGGGCGGCGCACTGCGATAGAATATTTGTCCTTGTGGCGCATCATGATGCCTTCCATGACCGCCTGTCCGCCGATATTCGATGATCTCATTCATTCTCTCCTGTGCAAATTTAAAATTTTTCAGTTAAAGAAAGGTTGAGATTTCCCAACCTCAACCTTCTCATTTCCTGTATTCGCAATAATTACTTATTCAGGCCGTATTTCTTGTTGAACTTATCGATACGTCCACGAGCCTGTGTAGCCTTCTGCTGTCCTGTGTAGAACGGATGGCATTTGGAACAGATCTCAACATGGATGTCCTCTTTAGTAGAACCTGTTACGAAAGTGTTTCCGCAGTTGCAGGTTACAGTTGCCTGATAGTAGTTCGGATGGATTCCTTCTCTCATGATTTTCACCTCTCTATATATTTAATATTATTCGTATTCAATTGACGAATTCCATTTTAAACAGCTTGCTAAGTATAACATAGCTTTCCCTAAAATGCAAGGACTTTATAAAAATTTCTGTTTCTTTACAGTCTGTACCAGTTCTGCATTGTTCCTGGTTCTGGCAAAGGTATTCAGGATCTGTTCTACTGCCTCATCCGCTTTCATTCCGTTGAGAGCTTTTCGCATAATATAAACCGCTTCCTGTTCATCCTTGCTGAGAAGCAGATCCTCTCTTCTGGTTCCGGATTTCTGGATATCAATGGCCGGGAATACCCGTTTCTCCTGTAATTTACGATCCAGGACAAGCTCCATATTACCGGTTCCCTTGAACTCCTCATAAATAACATCGTCCATCTTGCTTCCGGTATCCACAAGTGCGGTTGCCAGAATCGTCAGGCTTCCGCCCTCGCGCATATTACGGGCTGCGCCAAAAAATCTTTTGGGCATATGGAGAGCCGCCGGGTCAAGACCACCGGATAAGGTTCTTCCGCTTGGCGGGATGATCAGATTATAGGCTCTGGCAAGTCGTGTGATCGAATCCAGAAGAATGATCACATCCTGTTTATGCTCTACAAGACGGCGCGCACGCTCCACAACCATCTCGGAAACTCTCTTATGATGTTCCGGAAGCTCATCAAATGTAGAATAGATCACTTCCACATTCGGTCCCTGGATCGCCTCTCTGATATCGGTAACCTCCTCAGGGCGCTCATCGATCAGAAGAATGATCAGATGCATATCTCTGTTATTCCTGAGGATAGACTTGGCAACATCTTTCAGAAGGGTTGTCTTACCTGCCTTTGGCGGAGATACGATCATTCCTCGCTGGCCCTTTCCTATAGGACTGATCAGATCCACGATACGCATGGCCGTTGTACCGCCTGCACGCTCCATGACAAGTCTCTCATTCGGAAAGATCGGTGTCATATCTTCAAAATTATACCGTCTCTGTCCCTCACTCGGATGGAAACCGTTAATGGAAGATACGTAGAGAAGGGCACTGAACTTCTCTCCCTGGGTCTTGATACGAATATTTCCCTGGATGATATCACCTGTCTTTAAATTAAAGCGGCGGATCTGGGAAGGAGAAACATAAATGTCGTTCTCACCCGGCATATAATTCTCACATCGGATAAAGCCATATCCATCCGGAAGGACCTCCAGGATCCCGTTAGCCTTTTCACCACTGTCCAGCTGGGTGGATTCTGACGGGACATTCCCGTTCTCCCTTGTAGCTTCCCGGTTATATTCACGGTTGTACTCTCTGCGGATATTTGTGCTTCTGTGTTCCTGCTCATTCTTATCACTACGATATTCCTTCCGCTGCTCCTGAAGTCCTTCCCCTGCCGGACGGGTACGATATTCTGTTTTTTCCGAATCATAGCTTTTTTCTTTTACAGTATTTTCTGCCGGTGTACTTTTGTGTACTTCTTCGGGATTTCCTCTGTCAGACTCTTTGGCGTCCTCCTCCAGCATCCGCTCAATCAGTGCCGGTTTTCTCAGAGTAGAAATTCCCTTCATCCCTCTCGCCTTTGCCAGATCCTTCAGCACCGCCAGAGATAATGATTCATACTTTTCTCTCATATTAAATCCTCTATTCTTAAATCTGATAAATTATATATTTGTTGTTTATGGAATCAGATACAACCTGACATGGCTGCACTTTTTTGAATGAAAGCATGTTTTCAGCTTATGTTTCATTATACACACCTTATAGAGTCTATTGCAAGAAATATTTATCGACATTTTTTTTATACTTTTCTCACAAAAAAGAAAAAAATCTGCCCGGGAGATCTCTTCCCGGACAGATCCAACGTTCCTGTATGCTTCTTTTTTAGCTCCAGAACGGTCCGTATATATCCATGACCCTCTGGATACGTTCATCAGTAATTTTATTCAGAGCCGCCACAATCGCTGCATACGTTTTTGGTCTCTGTCTCTTAAGTGTTGACGGACTTGTTACATACTCAAGCACTGATTCTGCAAAATATTCTGAACTGTTCTGCGTTGCATAGCTTCTGTTAATACCTGTAAATTTGGATTTTTCGCTGTTATAAACTGCGGCAAAATCACTTGTTCTGTCTACGTTTCCCGCAACAAAAGCAAGGAAATGTCCCAGCTCATGGTAGATTGTCTCATTCTCAAAACGAAGGATGATGCTTCTTGAATGTGCGTTAAAGCAGCCTCCGTAGTTAACAGACGGATCGATCGTTACAGTAAATCCAAGCTTCTTGTAGGCTTTGAGCACCCTGCTGTCCATCTTCGGTGCAATGGAAGCAATATTGCTTACTGAATATTTGCTGTCCATGTTGATGCTTTCTACTTTTTTTGTGGAAGCTGCATTCGCTTTGCCGGCAGTAGCTGAAGCCGCCATGACTGTTGTGGTCGTCTGAATGGTTGTAGTTACTTTCCGTGTCTGAACGGCTGTTTTTGATTTCTTTGTGTATTTCTGTGTTGTTGCAGTCTTAACTGTCTTTAATGTTTTTACGGTTGTATTTCTGTTTGTTTTCTTTGTGGTCGTACTCTTCTTATTGGTAGTCGGAAGCTTCTTGGTATAAGTCTTGGTCGCCGCTTTTTTCAGCCTAACTTTTTTTCTGGTTGTCTTGGTATTTGAAGTCGTTTTGGTAGTCACCTTCGGTTTTGAAGCAAGTGGAGTGTCGTCCTCTGTGATGGTAGTCTCCACTACCGGATCTGTAAAATCCGGAAATTCCGGAACCTGTGACGACTGCCAGACATTAAAGCCACCTGCCAGTACAATAACAGCTGCAAGGCATCCTGCTAAAGCTTTTTTCCTGCCTGTAAAAATTTTACGGATATCTGTTCTTTTCATATCATTCACACCTTTCTGAAAGCCGACGTTTCAGTTTCCAACCTAAACCGGATTTTAGGCATCAAAAAAGCCGCTTATTCTAACGAAATAAACGGCCGCATTAACACACAGATTCTTGTTCATAGATGTTATCTGAATACGTCATTAAATCGGAATTTAATGCGGCAACCGGCTGTCATAGTCATCCTTCGGACCTTAGACCCATGGCTTTGCGTCCCTGTCTTTCAACAGGTTTGCCTTTATATATAGAGTATATGTTTTTTTCCCTGAAATGTCAACATTTTCCACTGCATTTTGAGCCCTGCTCCTGTCTTTTTTTCACGGAATCTGCTATACTGTTCAAAA
Source organism: Blautia sp. RTP21359st1_E11_RTP21359_211015 (assembly GCF_040910705.1). Classification (NCBI taxonomy): domain Bacteria; kingdom Bacillati; phylum Bacillota; class Clostridia; order Lachnospirales; family Lachnospiraceae; genus Blautia; species Blautia sp. RTP21359st1_E11_RTP21359_211015. The sequence goes on along the minus strand of NZ_JBDGAB010000038.1, from coordinate 3,205 downwards.
AGAAAGCATGATATAACAGGAGAACGGAAACAATGTCAAAATTTTTACCAGTCCGTCTCTTTTTTGTATGGCTGCTTTTCGGAATCCTGCTGGCAGGCTGTGGAAATTCTCCTTCCTCCGATGAAGAACCTCCGGTATATTCTCCGGCCAGAGTCCTCACCCCGGAGGCCCCCGGCAAAAAAACACTGGGCAGTTCCCCTCTGATCCTGGATATTTCCAATCAGGATCAGGGATATCTGACTGCAGAATCCGATTCCGATGATTCCCGCATGAACATTCAGCTTACTGCTCCCTCCGGTGTGGTCTATTCCTATTTTCTGGAACCTGATGAACAGACGGTACTTCCTTTTTCCGAAGGCTCCGGTGAGTATCTCATCACCTGCTATCAGCAGGTTGATGGAAACCAGTATGCCGCCCTTTACACGGAAACGCTCACAATAAAGCTTCAGAATGAATTTCTTCCGTTTCTATATCCAAACCAGTACGTGGACTTTTCTTCCAAAAGTGAAGCCTGCAAACTGGCAGCCTCTCTTGTCAAAGAAGACATGACCGATATCGACATCCTGAAAACCTTCTATACATATGTTACCAGTCATATTTCCTACGATTATGACAAAGCTGATTCTGTCGAAGCCGGTTATCTTCCTGATGTAGATGATACGTTAAGCACCGGCACGGGGATCTGTTTTGATTACGCTGCACTGACTACTGCAATGCTCCGCAGCCAGGACATTCCCTGCAAGCTTCAGATCGGCTATTCCGGTGATGTAAAGCATGCATGGATCGATGTTTATATCCGTGGCAGAGGCTGGGTGACAAAGGCAGTATCTTTTGACGGCGACACCTGGAAGCTGATGGATCCCACCTTTGACGCCAACAGTGATGGTGATGAAGCGATCCAGGAATATATCGGTGATGAAAGCAATTATACGGTACAGTTCACGCGCTGACCAACTAAAGGAGACCTTATTATGAAAAACAAACTGACAGCCCGGGAATTATCCAGTTTCTGCGGGCAGATGGGAATGCTTCTGCATTCCGGCATATCCACAGCGGAAGGACTTCACATCCTCTGTGACGAAAGCAAGACCGATGCAGACCGGCAGATCCTCACACCCCTGATCCGTTCCGTGGAAGAAAACGGTTCTCTTTCCCGGGCTCTTGACGAATCCGGGATCTTTCCCACATCCATGACCGCCTATGTCCGGACCGGTGAGGAAACCGGCTGCCTGGATGAGATCATGGAAAGTCTCAGTTCCCACTATGAACAGGAGGAAGAAATCTCAGGACAGATACGGTCTGCAGTCACTTACCCGCTGCTCATGCTTGGCATGATGGCTGTTGTGATCCTGGTCCTTCTGATAAAAGTCCTGCCAGTATTTCAACAGGTATTTAACCAGATGGGAATGGAAATGAACGGGGTTTCCCGGGGACTTCTGAATGCAGGTAACGTGATCAGCCGGTATTCCTCTGTTTTTCTGATCCTCGCCGCAGCCCTCATTGGCTGCATCCTGTTTTTCAGTCTTACGGAAAAAGGCCACAGCCTGCTGCGAAAAATGGTCATCCATCTCCCGTTTTTCCGTGAGATCCCGGTTGCCATGGATTACAGTCGTCTGGCCCAGGGCCTTTCCCTGGGGCTTCGGAGCGGACTTTCCCCTGAAACCAGCCTGGAGCTTACAAAGGATCTGATCTCACAGCCGGTGATACTCGAAAGACTCCGGAAGGCTTCCTCTATCCTGGATAGCGGAGAAACTTTTTCCAGGGCTCTTACAGAATCCGGTCTGTTCGGCGGCATGGAAGGCCGTCTCATCACGATATCCTTCTATTCCGGTTCCAGTGACGAAACCTTCCGCAGGCTTTCCCGGCAGTACACCGAAAGATCCATAGATCTGATCTCACAGGCAGTCTCCATTGTGGAGCCTACCATCGTGATCCTGCTGTCTCTTCTTGTGGGGCTGGTCCTTTTATCCGTCATGATGCCGCTTCTGGGGATCCTCTCAGATTTTGCAATGTAAGGTGGTGACCGCATGGAACTTTTTGAAAGCCGCAGAACAAAATTTCTCAGAGCATTTTTTCTTCTCTTTCCGGCGCTGCTTCTGGTTTTATCCTGCACCTTGTTTGTGGCAGGTGTCAGCAGCACCTCCGATCAGGCCGTACACAAAGAACAGGATGCTCTGGAACAGGCACTGAAAAACGGTGCCATCCGCACCTATGCCCTCACAGGCACATATCCCGAAAGCCTGTCCCAGCTTCTCTTGGATTATCATATCACTTATGACAAAACCAAATTCGTAGTAGAGTATGTTCCTAACGGTTCCAATCTCCTGCCGTCTATCAGCGTGATCGCTCTGTCCGGCAGTACGAAAGGAGGGAATGCCTCATGAATCACCGGAAGAACACCGGACATTCCGTTTCTTCTCTTTTTTCGCTTCTTCTTTTTGGTGTTTTTGTTCTGTTCCTTATACTGATGCTGCTATTTTCCGCCCGGATTTACCAGCAGACTGTGAAACAGACTGACTCCGATTCCGAGCTTGGGACCGCAGCAACTTATCTGACTACCAAATTCCGGCAGCACGACCGCGGCGATGAGATCTTTTCCGGTTCCCTGGATGATATTCCTGCCCTTTGTTTCCGGGATGATATCAAAGGAAAAGAATATATCACGTATATTTACCTGAAGAATGACAGTCTGATGGAGCTTTTCACTGCAAAAGGCTCTCAGGCCAGTTCCGATGCAGGAACCGTCATCTCACAGCTTTCCGATTTCCGGTTTTCGGAAATGGAAAATGGTTTTTACCACTTTTCCCTGGAAAGTACCACGGGAGTCTGCTCGGAATTCCTGCTTCATCGCACTGGCAAAAAGGAGGCATCATGAAAGAATCAAGACATAATTCCGGTACCAGCCTTTTTCTGATGGAAATGATCCTTGCCCTTTTGTTTCTGTCACTTTCCTCAGCTGCCTGCATCCAGATCTTCGCGGCAGCACGGAAAAACCGGCTCCAGGCAGAACAGTGGAACCAGATCCAGGCTCTCACAACCTCCGTGGGCGAGATACTGGAAGGCACTGACGGAACCGATGAACAGTTCCTCTCCCTGCTTCCGGGGGGTATCAAAAAGAACACCAACCTGATCTGGTATTATGACCGTAACTGGCAGAGCTGCTCTTCTGGAGAAGCCGCCTGTGAAATGATCCTGGAAACAGATA
>NZ_JBDGAB010000037.1:0-34995 GCF_040910705.1 Blautia sp. RTP21359st1_E11_RTP21359_211015 | reverse complement strand
GATGTCTCCCTCTTTGGGCTCATAACCATTGGATGTGATCAGTTTTCCATTTACAAAAACAAGCCCTTCTTCAATACAATGCACAATACTGCTTCTGGAAGTCCCAAAAGCCAGTGCGATCAGAGAATCCAGGCGTACGGACGCACAGGTTCCACTAACTGGTTTCAGTTCCGGCCTCGGAAGATCACCCGGATCTTCTATCTTCGACGCCACAACTGTGGTATGTCTTACACGACACAGATTCTCCAGAAAAAAATCTGTCATCTGACGCAGACAGAAAAAGCTCGCAGTATGATCTTCTATAAGAATATCCCCAACAACACTCCTGTCAACCCCAAGATTCAGGATCGCTCCCAAATAATCCCGATGTGTCAGATCTTCTGAAAATTTCACTGCTTTTGGCTCAAGCCGGATACAATCAATGGGATAATCCCATGTAAAAGCAAGAGCATCAGGGTGAAAGGCTACCATCTGACGCTCTGCATTCTCATATCCGCCAAAACCTTCCGCTGTAACACCCAGCTTATGAAAATTCTGACTGTTTAAAATATTCCGTTCATTTAAATTAAGAAAATCCGTAAATGTGGTAATATCTCTCTGATAGGCCAGATTTGCCAGTTCACGGATTCTCTTAACAAAAAGTTCTTCTTTATCCATGAGGTTAATAACCCACTCTAACAGACGGCACAGAACCGCCAAGGATATTCTGAAGATCACCTGTAATATCTACATTATATGGTCCAAGTACAAAAATATAGCTGGATACCTGCTGAAGGCTTCCTCCAAGTGAATAACATGCACCGGAAGTAAAATCGATGATCCTCTGTGCAAGCTCCACATCGATTCCTTCAAGATTCAGGATCACGGTAGAATTATCGACCAGTGTATCCGCAATTTCTCTTGCTTCCTCCATGGTTGTAGGCTTGATCACACAAACTTCCATATTTGCAGCCTGGGAAGAACGCTTGCTTGTACGCATTGGGGTGATCTTGGAAGAAGGTGCCGGTCTGGAAATACGTTCCTGCCTTGCCGGGGCCTTGGCTGCAGCTGTCTTTGCAGATGACTTAGCAACAGGTGCCTTAACCGTTTCATCTTCCGGCTCATCCTCCAGAAAATCCTCTTCCTCGTCATTTTTTTTCTTGGAAAATTTCTCAAAAAATTTCTTCTTTGGTTTCTCTTCCATATCATCATCTTCATCGAGGAAATCGTCATCATAATCGTCCTCATCCTCAAGAAGGCTATCATCTAACAATTCGTCATCGTCATAATCGTCGTTCAGTTTGATGGCATCTAAAAACTTGTCTAAAACGCCCATTTTAAATCTCCAATCTTATTAGTCTTATAATGCGTAATTTCTTGCACCAAAAATACCAGTGCCTACACGCACCATCGTAGCGCCCTCCTGCACGGCAACCATGTAATCTCCGGTCATTCCCATACTCAGAACACTCATAGTAACATTATTAATGTTTTTAGCAGCAATGTCAACACTTAATTTCTTAAGTTCACGGAAAATTTCGCGATTTTCCTCTGCATTATCAACATAGGGAGCAATTGTCATGAGCCCCTTTATCCGAATGTGTGAAAAATCTGCGATCTGTTCTATAAGCGGTAAAACTTCTTCCGGTTTCAGACCAAATTTACTTTCTTCCTGCGCTACATTTACTTCTATAAGGATCGGAACAATAACCGCTTTTTTCGCTGCTTCTTTTTCAATCGTCTCGGCCAAGCGAAGCGAATCTACAGAATGGATCATTGCAACTTTATCCACAATATATTTTACTTTATTACGCTGAAGATGTCCGATCATATGCCATTTGACATCTGAAGGCATCTGATCATATTTATCCACGATCTCCTGCACTTTGTTCTCTCCAAAGACACGTGCTCCGGCATCATAAGCCTCCTTCAGCATCTCCACCGGTTTGGTTTTGCTTACTGCGATCAGTGTGACTTCATTCGGATCTCTGTTAATTTTATTGCAGGATTCATTAATATTTTTCTGCACCTGTGCCAAATTTTCCGCTACCATGATATAAATCCTCCTTTAATTAGTAAAGTATATCCTGTTCACTTACTTTATCTGCATTTTTCACAATACGGTCATATCGGACAAGCCCATTATAGGTTTCCTTTGATACAACCGCATATTCCTCATTTTCATCCAGGATCTCGATCCGGCGGAATACCGCATATCCCTGATTGACACAGAAAACTCCCTCCAGAACTTCTGTATCTCCAATGATAAACTTCTCTCCACTATCCGGCTCAACAAGAGCATCGCCTTCTTTAAATTTATTCTTGTCTACGTAATAAATATAGCTTGTTTCCTGTGTTTCTTTGTCTGTGATCTCATCACGGCCATAGATACCGGCACTGACAAAGGTTGTCGTACTGTCGCCTTTTTTATTTCTTCCGGAAAGCATAAATCCGGATTGCTGTGTTTCATCATCCGTCGTAAGATATTTGGAAGGTATTGCATAAAACTCCTTCGTTACGATAGAAGATAACGGGATCTTTAAACCTGTCACATTGTTCGTGACAAGTTCTATTTCCAGAAACCGGTCTGACGCATATCGGATCAGTCCCTTATTAAAATCAATCTTACCGTATTTAGCCCCATCGATCTCCATGATCGAAAAGTCTCCTGTCTGCGTCAGATCATCTTTCAGGAACTTGACACGGATCGATGTACGCTCCTTCAGATTAGCAGCCTGCTTCTCACTTAAAGGAATCAAAAGACTCCAGCGTTCATCTGTAATGATCGTATAAATATCATCTCCGGCCTTTATCTGTCCATCTGTTTTCAGATCCGTTTCCTGATAGGAATTCTGATCAAAATCAGCAGCTGTGACATTATCAACGGTTTTGGTTTCGTAGCCATCTGTAGAATACAGGATGATCCCGTCTGTCTGCGCACGGCGGATATTCGGATCACTGGAAACTATTGTTGTAACTGTGGCTTCCTCTCCATCTTCAGACGTCGTGCTTGCAGAAGAAGCTCCCGAACTGTCTGAAGCATACTGAAGGATGCTTCCATTGAGCTGATATTTAAAACTATAGGCACTGTTGAATTTGCTGGGATCAAATCCTTTGGAAAAGCTTTGCATATTACTGCGTATATCCGCCAGTTCCTCTCTGCTCAGAGAGGTTACATTGTCTGCAGATCTTGAACTGTTCAGGCTGTAGACAGCACCGTTGGCATTGATCTTGGTACCTTCCCTTGCGTAATATGTAACGTAACCGCCCGCATCTGCCTGCACTACGTTCTCTGTCATGATCGCCAGCCCTGTGTATGTCTCATTCATGGATAACGGACCGGAGGGAACCTGATAAGATTCCATATGAGAAGCTGTAAGATAAAGAATCACACTAAAGATCATATAGATAAAAATTGCTCCGAACATTACAGTTCCAATGTTCAGACCAAAAATTTTACGAAGCTTTGCTAAGAATCCCGGAGTTTTTCCGGAATGTACTTTATTATCCGGCAAATGAATGCCTCCTTTACATCGTTCATCTCTTAAAGTTCGTTTTATTGTAACATTTTATTTAAATGAATACAAGCTTTAAAACGTGCGAACATACTTTCCGAATATCCGTTTGCCATTTTTTCAAAAGTATGTTATACTATTCAAAATATAATTTCGTGATGCTGTCATATTATGGTCGACAGCAGATAAAATCAACCCAGGGAGGTAAGTACACATGACATATGGCAGAATCAGTAAAAAGCAGCAGGAAATACTGGATTATATGAAAAATGAGATCCTTAACAGAGGTTTTCCGCCCTCCGTCCGTGAAATCTGTGAAGCAGTAAACCTGAAATCCACATCTTCCGTTCACTCCCATCTGGAAGCTCTGGAAAAAAACGGATATATCCGCAGAGATGCCACCAAGCCCCGTGCGATCGAGATCATTGATGATAATTTCAATCTGGTCCGCCGCGAGGTTGTCAATGTTCCTCTTGTAGGCACTGTTGCTGCCGGACAGCCGATCCTGGCAGTGGAAAATATCGATGCTTACTTTCCGATCCCGGCTGAATATATGCCCAATGAACAAAGTTTCATGCTGACTGTCAAAGGCGACAGTATGATCAATGCAGGTATTTTTGATGGAGATCAGGTTCTTGTAAAGCAGCAGGCAACAGCAGAAAACGGCGACATGGTAGTTGCTCTGATCGATGATTCTGCAACAGTTAAGACTTTCTACAAAGAAAATGGTTATTATCGACTTCAGCCGGAGAACGACAATATGGAACCGATCATCATCACCGGTAATCTGCAGATCCTCGGCAAAGTATTTGGTGTATTTCGTTTCTTTTCATGAAAATATAAACAACAGATCCCACCCAATGTAATGTGATTTAAAAAGAGAGATATCTTTAAGGTAGCTGTACAGCCCCACAAAGATATCTCTCTTTTCTTTTTCAACAGAAAACTTCTGCTTTTTGATTTCTTCTTATTTAGTTCACATAATATTTTTACAGTAAACTAATATAACAAATTTTACTCATTCTCACCAAGAAATTCTTCCGCATCAAGAATCTTGCCGTCTCTCCAAATCCTCTCAAGATCGTAGAAAAGTCTGTTTTCCTCATCAAAGATATGGATGATCATATCACCGTAATCCATGAGGACCCAGCTGGAGTTTCTGGTTCCCTCGATCTGTTTTGCTTCATATCCGGCACGGCCAAGCATTTCATCTGCATTGTCAACCATTGCCTGTACCTGATTCTGGTTGGAAGCACTTGCAATCACAAAATAATCTGCGATCACGGAAACCTCATGGATATCAATAATCTTGATATCCTTTGCTTTTTTATCATCCAGTGCCTTGCAGGCGATCCGGACCATCTCTTTTTCGATACTCATAGAATTTTAATCCTCCTGTCTGTTGGCTGCATCCTGCATTTTTCTGTCATGGAGTTCTTTATAATAAACATAAGCATCCCTAGTCGTACTGTCGATTTCCTTGGGATTTTCCTCCAGATATTCCAGTGTATCCTTTAAAATCTCATACATACACTCATCCAGATCTTCAAAAGCAATCTTTCGCACCTTCGCAAGATTCGGAGCTTTGTCACGCATTGGTTCAATATAGTCTGAAATATATACGATCTTCTCAAGAAGGCTCATTCCCGGTCTTCCTGTTGTATGATAAGTGATCGCTGTCAGGATCTCTTCGTCTTTAATATCATATTTACTGCTGGCCACATAAGCCCCCAGTTTGGCATGAAGAAGAAACGGATGATCCTTTTCAAAATCTGATACCGGAATATCATGCTGGCTGCACAGCTTCAGTTTCTTTTTATTAGGAATACACTTTGCACTGTCATGAAGAAGTCCTGCAGCCTGTGCATCCTCCAGATCATAATCATAAACCATGGCAAGCGCAGCACAAGTGTACATAACCCCCATTGTATGCTCAAATCTGGCCTCATCCAGATATTTGGAAAGTTTCTTTTTTATCTTGATAAAATCATATTTTCCCATCTGAATCATTTCCTTTATAGATATCGTTTTTCTCAATATAGGAAATCACAGGCTTGGGAACATAATAGCGGAGACTCTGCCCGCTTTCATGCCAGGAACGGAGCAGCTCACTGGAAACATCAATATTCATGGTATCCAGTCGAATAAAATTCCCGTTATACTTCTGTGACAGAAGTTGCATCTGCTGATCAAGTTCCTTCAATGGAGTATGATCTCTGGTTGCCACTACCAGTACTGCTTCCTGACAAATGCGTTCCGGTTCCATCCAGGTATCAAAATTAAAAAGCGAATCTGCACCGATGATAAAATAATACTCTGTGTCCGGATTCGCTTTATTCAGCTGTTCCAGAGTCCGGTAAGTATACGTATAGCCTTCCTCATGCATCTCGATCAGAGACAGCTCAAAGTGAGGATTATCCTCTATGGCAAGACGGACCATTTCCGCACGCTGTTCATCAGTCGCTCTGCCCTTACGGTTCCGTTTATGAGGTGGATTTCCGCAGGGCATGAACAAAACTTTATCAAGCTCAAGCTGTTCATAGGCTTTTTCTCCCAGGATCAAATGCCCCATATGAATGGGATCAAAAGTACCACCCATGATTCCTATTTTTTTTGTTGCTTTGCTCATTTATAACCTCCCGAGATTACGGAAGAATGATTTTTTTCTTGTCCTTTTTACCTTCTCTGTAGAGAACGATCTTTTTACCGATCACCTGTACTACCTGAGATCTTGTTCTCTCTGCAAGAACCTGTGCCATTTCACGTGGATCCTCCAGACAGTTCTGAAGAACGCTGATCTTGATCAGCTCTCTTGCTGCAAGAGCTTCCTCAACAGCAGCGGTATTTTCAGGAGTAAGACCACCCTTGCCAAGCTGAAGGATCGGATCCATTGTCATGGCAAGGCCTTTTAAATATGCTCTCTGCTTACTTGTCATTGTCATACCTCTTATTTATAATAATCAAAATCAAAGCCATACATACGAACCGTATCGCCTTCCTGGATACCGGCTTTTTCCAGTTCCTCCAGGATACCGCCCTCTTTCAGGAATTTCTGGAAGAAGGCAAATCCCTTCTCAGAATCCAGATTTGTATAGCCAAGCATTTTTTCAATCTTAGGACCTTCCACAAGGAATACTTCCGGATCTTCCTCGCTGCGCTCCACAGTAAACGGAAGATTTTCATTTACAAGAACATCTTCCGGGAAGAATTCCTGTTCAAACACTACCGGTTTCATCGGGCTCTTATCCAGAAGCTCTTTCACATGGAAAAGGAGTTCTCTGACACCCTGCCCGGTAACGGCTGAAATTGGATAAACCGGAATACCCTGTGGCTCAAATTCTGCTTTCAGTTGATCAATAGGGCTTTCTTCGCCATCATCAAAAATACAGTCAATCTTGTTGGCTGCGATCACCTGCGGTCTTGCTGCAATTTCCGGATTGTAGGCCTCCAGTTCTTTATTGATCTTGTGGATATCCTCCACTGGATCACGACCTTCTACGGAAGCGGCATCTACAATGTGGATGATAACTCGTGTACGCTCAATATGACGGAGGAATTCATGTCCAAGCCCCACACCTTCCGATGCACCTTCGATCAGTCCCGGGATATCAGCGATAACAAAGCCGCCGTTATCAGTATCTACAACGCCAAGATTAGGGCTCAACGTTGTAAAATGATAGTTAGCGATCTTCGGCTGTGCATTTGTCACACGGGAAAGGAAGGTAGATTTACCTACATTCGGAAAGCCTACCAGACCAACATCTGCGATCACTTTAAGCTCAAGGAGAACCTCAAGCTCCTGAGCCGGCTGTCCAGGCTGGGCATATTTCGGTACCTGCATGGTAGCTGTTGCATAGTGCTGATTGCCTTTTCCACCACGACCGCCTTTTAATACGACCTGTCTACGATTCTCACCGGACATATCCGCGATGACCTTGCCGGATTCCGCATCCATGATCACCGTACCTTCCGGAACCTTCAGGACCACATCCTTACCGTCTGCACCATGGCAGCGTTTTTTACCGCCTTCCTGGCCATCCTCAGCTTTATATTTTCTTCTGTGTCTGTAGTCTCCGAGAGTATTCTGGCCCTCGTCGATCTCAAAAATCACATCACCGCCACGGCCACCATCGCCGCCATCCGGCCCGCCATTAGGTACATACAGCTCACGTCGGAAGCTTACATGTCCGTCGCCGCCTTTACCGGAGCGGATAATGATCCTTGCTCTATCTGCAAACATATTACACCTCTATTCCAAAAAAAGGCTCCAAACCGGATCGATTTGAAGCCTTTTACCTATTTCATTACTCTGCGTCTACAGGAACGATAGAAACCTGTTTCTTATCGCGACCTTTTCTTGTGAATCTTACGACTCCGTCTGTAAGTGCAAATAAAGTATAGTCTTTACCGCAGCCTACGTTTTCACCTGGGTGAATCTTGGTTCCGCGCTGTCTGTAAAGAATGTTTCCGGCTTTTACAAACTGTCCGTCTGCTCTTTTCGCACCTAATCTCTTAGACTCGGAATCACGACCGTTCTTTGTAGAACCAACTCCCTTTTTATGTGCGAATAACTGAAGGTTCATCTTCATCATTGTTGTTACACCTCCTTGACTTTTACTGTCAAATATCGATTGTTATAACTACCAGCAATTTCCGTCAGACCGAGAAGTAAGGAATCCATAAGGAGCATCCCCCGTTCAGAAAGATCATTTCTGAAATGAATGGAAACAAATCCATCCTTTTCCTGCACATCAAATTTATCATCTGTGAATTTCTCAAGAGAATTCACCGTGGTAATGATCAGTGCAGATACCGCAGCACAGACAATATCCTGTCCGGCTTCTGCATAACCGGCATGTCCCTTCGAAATAAATTCTTCGTAAGATCCGTTTTTCTTTCTGACTTTAATTGTAATCATGATGACACCAGATTAACCGTTAATCTTTTCGATCTTAACTTTGGTGTACTGCTGTCTATGTCCGTTTTTCTTGTGATATCCAGTTTTGCGTTTGTATTTGTAAACGATGACCTTGCGATTCTTACCGTTTTCAACTACAGAAGCGGTAACACTGGCATCTTTTACATCCTCGCCAACCTTTAATCCGTCATTGCTGACTGCGATCACGTTGTCAAATGTTACGGTTTCACCAGCTTCTACACCGAGCTTTTCAACTTTAATTACGTCACCCTCGGCAACCTTGTACTGTTTACCACCTGTTGCAATAATTGCGTACATCTGTGGCACCTCCTAATTATTTACTCGCCAAATTCGGTGGCTCCTGTTCTGAAACTGAAGCTCTTTAACCTCTTTGTGCGGCATACTCAATTATCATAACAGTGACATACTGTTATGTCAATAGTTTTTTTGATATTTTTATTATTTTTTTGTAAGCTCACGAATGTCCTCGATCACCGGACGTCTTACTTTCTTTCTGGTCATTTCCAGGATATGCAATGGTGTGATATCAATGGCCCTGCTCTTTATCGGATCCTTTCTGAGAAGCTTCTGTAAAACATGAAAGAGTTCATCTCTGTGATCCGGATTTTCCATGTTGATAAAATCGATCAGGATAATACCTGAAAGATTACGCAGCCGCAACTGCCGGCCGATCTCCGCTGCCGCTTCCAGATTGATCTTACGGAAGGTTTCTTCCATTTTCTTCTTTCCGATATATTTTCCACTGTTTACATCAATGGATACAAAGGCCTCCGTCTGCTGGATCACCAGAAATCCGCCGCTGTTCAACCATACTTTTTCTTTCTGGATCGCATCCAGTGCGGTTTCCACGCGATACAGCTTATAAAGCGGAAGAAGTTTGTCCTGATAAAAACGAAGCTTTTCTTTAAGCTCCGGGCTGATCTCTTCCAGATATCCTAGGATCATTTCTCTGATTTCCGGCACATCGGTAATGATCTCATCCAAGTCACGACCATAAGCATCCCTTACAGCAGCCACATAAAATGGTTCTGTCTCCAGTACAAGACTGAAACAGGTACGGTTCCGTCCCTGAACTACGGCTTTATGGTAGCGGCCCTTCAGCCACTCCAGTTCCTTCAGGATCTCTTCTTTGGAAGCGTCTGCGGCATTGGTCCGGACAATGATACCGAATTCCTTATCCGGACGCTCTGCTTCCTCTTTCAGCCATCCGCTGAGGCGATGGCGATCTTCCAGTGCCAGCTTGGAAGACAGACCAAACTTTTTATCTCCTGTAGTGAGAACAAGATATCTTCCCGTAAAATTCAGATTGGATGTCAGTGCCGGAAGTTTTCCCTTCATGGCATCCCTGCTCACCTGTACCAGGAGCTCATCTCCAGGCCGCAATGGTCCGTTTCCTTTTCTTCCTGCGGAAAAAACAGCTCTCTGTGCCTCTGCAAGAGAATAGTAGCATCTCTTTCCAGGCTCGATCTGCACAAAAGCCGCCTGGATATTGGATGCGATATTTTCGACCTGTCCGGTGTATATATTTCCAAGAATGGATTTTTCCTGATCGGATTCCAGTCGGATCTCAACGATCCGTTCCTCCTCCGAAAGAGCCGCTACTGTACAGGGCACACCATGGATCTCCATTCTTGTTATGATCAGTTTACTCAATTTCCTCACCTAATGATTCCAGAGTCACAAAACGTGGGCTTGCATTTTCTCCTTTATCGGCATACATTTCCAGACGTTTCACTGTGAAGGCAAATTCCGGAAGTTCTTCTCCAATCCAGTGGAAAAAGGTGTTTGTTACCATCTCCGGCTTCGTATAATTAGAGCTTGCAGATGCCAGCATATAAAAGAACCCATTCTCTCTTACTTCCATTTTATAGATATTCGGACGAAGATCGATCTCCTTTTCGCTACGCTTGGTCTGCTTGGTCACTTTGATCTCCGGCTGTGCCAGAAATTCTTTCACACGGCTTTTCCAGTCAATAGAAGGCTCTTTGCCCGGACGGAACTCCACAAGATAATCTGCTGCTGCCACCAGTGCCATCGCTTTACCCGCTTTTCCATCCTCTACCTTGCGGACGCTAACGATATGCATCCCCTCTGCCATCTGTTCCTCCAGACGGGCTGCGATCTCTGCAGTAGGCATATCTTCTGCCATTTCCAGGTCAAAATAATCTCCGAGACTCTCCATCCCCACTCCAAGTGGAACCGCAAAAGACATGATCATATGCGGGCTGTATCCACCGGAAAACGCTACCGGGAGCTCTGCACGACGAAGCGCTTTCTGGAAATAACGCATGGTATCCAGATGTCCCACAAACTTCATAGGACCCTCTTTGCTGAATTTAATTCTTACCTTCAAGGCAGACACCTCCTTTAAATTTCATAGCTCCACATGCGGAACATTTCTGACGGCAGTTTTCCGTCACAATACCCTCTTTTGCACGCTGCCATTCACGCTCCAGGAATCTGCGGCTGACACCGGTATCAATGAAATCCCATGGAAGGATCTCATCCAGGCTTCTTTCACGAAGTGTGTAGAATGTCATATCCACTCCGCATTCAGCCATAGCTTCCTTCCAGATATCATAATCAAAATTTTCTGTCCAGGCATCGTAAAGGGCACCTTTTTCATAAGCCTTCAGGATCACATCCGCGCATCGTCTGTCCCCGCGTGCGAGAAATCCTTCCAGAGCTGTTACATCCGGTTCATGCCAGTTATAACGGATACTCCTCTGATTCAGCTGGGCGCGGACTTCATTTTTAACCACCTTGGCTTTTTCCACAAAATCCTGCTCTGTATACATTGGTGCCCACTGAAATGGGGTAAACGGCTTCGGCACAAAGAAAGATGTGCTGACGTTGATCTGTACCTTACCTTTACGCTGTTCTTTCGGAACTACCTCATAATAGGTCTCTGCGATCTTCTGTGCCAGATGAGCAATTCCCTTCATATCGTCTTCTGTTTCTGTGGGAAGACCGAGCATAAAGTAAAGCTTCACCTGATTCCAGCCACCCTTGAATGCTTCGCCCGCACCATGGAGGATCACTTCCTCTGTCAGACCTTTGTTGATAACGTCACGAAGTCGCTGAGAACCGGCCTCCGGAGCAAAAGTCAGGCTGCTTTTCTTTACATCCTGCACTTTGCTCATAACATCCAGCGCAAACGCATCGATCCTGAGAGATGGTAAGGAAATATTAACAGCCTTTCCATGAAACTCTTTGATCAGGAAGTTCACCAGTTCTTTCAGCTGGGAATAGTCACTGGAGCTTAAGGAACTAAGGGAAATCTCTTCGTGTCCTGTATTTTTCAGCATGATACGCGCCGATTCCTTCAAAGTCTCCACATCACGTTCACGGGTCGGACGATAGATCATACCTGCCTGGCAGAAACGACAGCCTCGAATGCATCCTCTCTGGATCTCAAGAGTTACACGATCCTGTGTTGCCTTAATGTGAGGAACGACCGGTGCCTCCACAGCACGATATTCCTTTTCCATATCAATGATCAGCTGTTTCTGAACCTTCTCAGGAACATCATCCACCGTCGGTGCAAAGGATGCGATCGTACCATCTTCTTTATAGGTAACTTCATAGAGAGACGGAACATAAATTCCAGGAATCTTAGCTGCTGCCAGAAGAAAATCTCTCCTGCTGCCGCCAGCCTTTTTATTGGCCTTGTATGCATCAAAAAGTGCATCATAAACCGTTTCCCCTTCTCCGATATAAAACATATCAAAAAAAGGTGCCAGCGGCTCCGGATTATACGCACAGGCACCGCCACCGATCACAATAGGGAAATCCTCACCACGGTCTGCGCTTTTCAGCGGGATACCACTGAGATCCAGTACCTGGAGGATATTGGTATAACACATTTCATAACCAAGAGTAATACCAAGAAAATCAAAATCACGGATCGGCTCCTGGGACTCCAGTGCAAATAACGGGATATTCTGTTCCCTCATCACTTTATCCAGATCCGGCCACGGAGAAAAAAGGCGCTCACACCAAACATCCTCACGCTGGTTGAACATGTTGTAGAGGATCATCATACCGAGGTTGGACATGCCGATTTCGTAGACATCCGGGAAGCACATTGCAAAACGAATTTCTACCTCATTTTTATCTTTCATTACAGAGTTGACTTCGCCGCCAATATAGCGGGCAGCTTTATCAACTTTGAGCAAAATTTCATCACTTAATGCTAATTTTCTCATTCTATTCCTTTCTAAAATTAGTAATATTTCACAAAGAATTTAAAGATATAAAATTCAGTGAAACATCAAAAATGTTTATATTTGTAAGCCAATTCTTGTGTAAAAAGTTGCTATAAAATGGTGCCCAAAACCCCGTTTGGTCAAAAATGGACATTTTTTCAACTTGCCAACAACGGTTATCATTACCCTCAAACAGTTAATATCCTGCGGATTTTCGCGAACTTATCGTAAAGAAAAATGGCATTTTGTATATTAAAATACAATGCAATGCCAAATATCACTAATAGCACAAAATTGACATACCTTCTCCCTATTATAATCATCTATGGTTAGGATTTCAAGAAAATTGTGTTCTTAACTGTATATAGCGATTGCATCCTTGTGCAGGGAGAATAATCCGGATCCGGACTCCAGTAAGGTTTCCTGGCATTTCATCAGTATTTAAGAAGAAATTCCACCATCTGCGTATTTGCACGTTTACTTTCCTCCATTTCAGGAAAAGTTGTACTAAAAGCATGCGGAAGTTTTTTGTCCACCTCATAATCTTCAAGATGACAGATCACACCGGTTTTTTTATCGCTTTTGCATACTGTCTGCTGTAATTTCGAAGAGTATCTCCATAAGCTGTGACCAGAAATGACGGTGGCAGGTTTCGGATAATTTCTTTGTTTTCCGGATTTATATATGGATAAAACGAACTCTTTTTCCAGTGTTTCCCGTAAATATAGGAGGGAAGAAAAATCCCTATACTGTCCGGTTTGGTTGTATAATACATTCCACTTGCCAGACCCAGCGCCCGAATTTTCAGATCATTTGGAACAACCTGAAAAGCCTTTGCCAATTCAGGACTTTTTAACATAGCGGCCAGATATACGCACAGGCTCGCCCCCGCACTGGTTCCTGTCATACAAATATGTTCTCCGTCACCATCATAGGTTTCAAAATATCTCTTTGCATTTCCCATTCCTGTCATCAGATCCTTAAGAATCTGCGGAAACAACGCTTCCGGTGCAAGCGGATATTCAAATGAGAACACCAAAAAAACTCTCTGACTCATTTCTGCACAGAACAAATGGCCCTCTTCTTTTTTCCTAAGGAGAAAACCGCCTCCGTGCAGGTTAAACATGACTGGAAGTTTTCCTTCATAATTTTTCGGGGACGGTAAATATCCATGAAATGACAGGGCTTTCCATCTCCCATATAGTCAATGTCACAAATGAGTTCCACATCTTCCGGAAACGGATATTCCGCTTCATGTTTTTTCAGAAAATTATCAAGAAGTTTTTCTTTTTTTGCGGTTTGCTGTGCAATCATTTTATTAAACATGATTTCCCCTCCAGCTATGAAACAATCTACTATTAATACAAATGAATTTTCTTCTCTACAAGTCTGTCACCTTCATACTGCAATTTTACAGAAAAAAAGCGTTTTTCTCCTGAAAGGAGCAAATCAAGAAATACCTGATCCCCCTCCCATGCCGGAAGATTCGGCACCATGGCTTTGTCAACCCAGCAAAGTTCTCCCTCATCACATTCAATCAGTTCTCCTGTATATTCATCGGCCGTGAACACACACATAAGTTCTGATTCGCATTCACTGTTTATAAATGTCACCAGGCCACGGAACTTATAGGAGGTAAGTGTCAGCCCTGTTTCCTCTTTCACCTCACGAACAAGGCATTCTTCCGGAGTTTCCTGACTTTCCACATGCCCGCCAACGCCGATCCATTTGCCCTCATTCATATCATCCTGTTTTTTTACTCTGTGAAGCATCAGGAATTTATCATCGTTTTCTATATAACATAATGTCGTTGTCGTCATTTGATCCCTTCTTTCAGTTCCATCATCCTGCCACTGCCAGTGTGATATAAACCAGGATTGAGACCACACAATACAGAGAATTTGTTGTGGATGCATAAGCACTGCTCTCTTTCTTTCTCAGAAAAGTCTGCATACTGAATGTAGCAGGCGAGGACATATATGTAATAACCGCCAGGTTCAGAAGCCTGGAACCTCCTACCAAATATTTTACTGCCATGAGAACTCCCGCAATCATCACTGCCTGCAAAAGGACTCTCAGCAATATGGTTTTGAGGCAGGGACTGATAAGTTCCGGCGCAAGTTCCATACTGTACCCAACTACAATAAGAATAATCGGCGTAATGGCCGTTGTCAGAATATTCTCCACACTGAGATAACAATTGCCAAAAGGACTGTCCAGAAGCCGGGTGATCATTCGTGTCAGTCCCGCAATAATTCCAAGAACCGTTCCTATAAAAGCAGGAATTCGCAATGCACTGTAAAACAGGCTTTTTGCATTGATCTTTTCCCCGTTTTCCGTCTGTCCCAGCATTCCCATATACACACTGAATCCAAAAAGAAGTCCCGCAATATCCAGCACTGCAATCTGTGAAAGATTTTCGCTGCCACAAAGACTTGTATACAACGGGTAAGCCATCATTCCACCTTCATAGATACAGACCAGAAACGGAAGATATTTCTTATATGGCTCGTCCATAAATCTTTTCATCCAGAATCCTGCCCCAAATGAAATCAAGAGCATCACAAACATGATCAGAACCAGAATTCCGATCTTTCCACTGTACTCTGCTGTTGCCAGTGCATGAAAAATTGCCACAGGAAGCATAATATTTGTTACCAGTGTTTTCATGTTATTGACACCACTCTGATCTAAAAGTTTCCATTTTCTGCACAGGATTCCAAGAATGATCATCGCCAGTACAGGCAAAACAATCTCCAAAACTTCCATCTCTCTGTCTTCCTCTCCATTGTCTTTAATCTTTTGTTTTTATCTGTTTCTGTGCATCTGCAAAATCTCCATCATCACTTCATATACCGCCATATTCTCTCTCACCACCAGAGCCAGGCTCTCTTTCGCCTGATTCAAAAGATGAAAAAGTTTTCGTACACTGGAATATTTTTCCGCGGAGCACCTGGATCTTAAATATCCTTTTTCGTCGTAATAATACTGTTCATCCAGGAATACAACGATCTTCTCCGCATCTCTCACTGCCTGGATACCAAGCTGTCCAGAACCCTCTGGCATCCGCTGCTGATATCCCTGTCCCGCAAAATCATTCAGAAAATTTTCCACCTCGCGGTCATTATTGGCATACACCACTGCAATATGCGGATACCATCTGGGGCTTCTTTTTTCCGGCAGGTGCATCATGTTCTGGATAAAAGAGGAAAGTTCCGCATTGGTACGGATCCGGTTTGTCAGATGGAATTTCTGGATCTCCGGCAGATTTCCCAGGCTTTCCACAATGCTACGATCCATCTCTTCCGGTGAGATCACATCCTCGGAATCACTGGAAAAGATCACCGGCCTGTGCTCACTCCATGTAAGCAGAACCGATAATTTTTCCAGGGACAGAAGATGTGCTTCATCTACCAGAATGCTGCTGTAACAGCCAAGATCCGTCGTTCCGTCCAGCTGAGTATCTGCCAGAAAATCTATCCGCCGCAGACGTTCATGAAGAATCTTCCATTCTTTTCCCGCCTCTCCACAGTGAATGATACAGACTCTCTGGCGCACGGACAACTTCATCGCAATATCATAAAGCAACAATGTTTTTCCGGTTCCTGGAAGTCCGCTGAACCAGAAATATCCTCCTCTTTCTCCACGTATTCTCTTCAGAATCTGCCGTTCAATATCTCTCTGCTGGGAAGTAAGGAAATACTCTTTTTTGAGAAAACGCTCCGGTTCTGTCAGCGGAGAGATCAGATAAAGCTCTGCCTGAAACAGATCCTCGATATCTCCCTCATAGTCCGGGCTTTCTTTCCCCAATGCAATACATAGCTGTTTCCAGTCCCCCTCCACAATGTGATCGTGATTGGTCAGTCTCACCAGATGATCTTCACTGCTGATATAGGTATACGACAGGATCGGTTTTCCAAAAACAGACAGATAATACCGGTTCTGGATCAGCTGTCTCCGGATAGCCTCGTCCGACACAATGCCGCTTTTCAGTTCAATATTCACGATCTGGTCATCTTTGATCTGAAGAAGATCGAACTCCTTTCCAAGCTTCGGGATCTGAAACGAATAGAAAAAGCGCAGCTTATACACTTCCTCCATATGCAGTTCCAGTTGCTTCACCAGTGCTTTCATACTTTCCAGTTCCCATTCTTTGATCCTGAGAAAAAAATCTCTGCCGGAAAGCTGGCGTTCCAGCTTCTGGACACATTCCATATTCTGATTTCTTGTAAGTGCATAGATCGATATTGCCTTCATATTCCAACCCTTACCTGCTGTTTATTTCTTTATCCGCAGTGTCCTGAGATGATTCTTCTGTTCTTGTGTGATCCGGTAGCTTTCAATGGATTTCTGGATCGTCTTGTTATGAGTCCAGATATCCATTCTCTGCTCTTCCAGGAATGGAAGAATCTTCTCATACTGTTTTGCCAGTGCTGTAGCAAAATACCAGGCTCGCATCATATTTACATAATATTCTTCCGAGCGGATCGCTGCCACTTTCTCCGGATATTCCGATTTAAATCCTTCGTCCAGATAATAGCGCATCAGCATACTGATCCCGAACCGGATGATATACGGCTTATCCGACTCCATCCAGCGATAAATCTCCCGGATAAATATATCACGGTGTTTTTTCATCATATGGAGCGTCAGCAGATCACAGGTCGCCCAGTTATCAATATGCGGAAGAAAACACTCCAGTTCTCCCAGACATTTATCATAATCTCTGATCTGCTCGATCAGCAGGCCATGGAGATTATTTTCCTCATAATACTGATGAGGAAGAACCTTCAGGAACATTTCGGATCTTTCTGTTTTTCCAAATTCTTTTGCAAATTTCCGGAGTATCGGTGTCCGGATACCGATGATCTTTTCTTTCTCCACAGTCGGAACCAGCCTTGCATGAAAATCCCGATATCCTGTATCCTGCATTTCAAACAGTCTTTTCCGGACATCCCGGATCATCTCTTCCTGATTCATTTATTATCCCCGCCTTTTATACCAAAGATCGCGATCAGAGAACTCACAAGCAGAAGCATGGGGTAAAACAGTTTCGGCATGATCTGAAAAGCAGAAAGCTCAAATCCCAGTTCCTTTGCCGCAGAAATGGCAACCAGCATCTGGGCTCCATATGGGATCACCCCCTGGAAAATACAGGAAAATGTATCCAGGATAGAAGCTGTCTTTCTGGAAGTGATCTTATATTCCAGCGCCATTTCCTTTGCAATGGGGTTGGCCATAACAATGGCCACCGTATTATTGGCTGTTGCGATATCCATAGCTCCAACCAGAAGTCCCATACCAAGAAGTCCGCCTTTTTTCCCTTTAAAAACTCTCTGTATTCCAGAAAGCAGTGCTTCAAAGCCTCCATGCTCCCGGATCAGCGCACACATGGCTGCTACAAGGATAGCCACCATACAGGTCTCGAACATTCCGGAAACACCGGAGCCTATATTGGTCAGAAGCTCCACCGGTGTGATATGTCCTCCAAGAAGCATGATAAATGCGCCGGAGATAATTCCGATCAGAAGTACCACAAATACATTGATGCCGATGATCCCGCCGATCAGCACCAGAACATATGGAAAGATCTGTATAAGATGATAATCCTGTACCACTCTTCCCTGAATCTCTGTCTGAAAAGACAGGATAAGGATCAGGATCAGTGTAACAACAGCTGCTGGAAATGCGATCCAGAAATTTTCCCGGAATTTATCCTTCATCTGACAGCCCTGACCGTTGC
Organism: Blautia sp. RTP21359st1_E11_RTP21359_211015; assembly: GCF_040910705.1. Lineage (NCBI taxonomy): Bacteria > Bacillati > Bacillota > Clostridia > Lachnospirales > Lachnospiraceae > Blautia > Blautia sp. RTP21359st1_E11_RTP21359_211015. Next base: position 16,611 of record NZ_JBDGAB010000037.1, on the reverse strand, counting down.
AGGCCGCGATCGTGGTATCAGAAATAAAAGAAAGGTTGTCACCGAACATGGCTCCTCCCATCACCGACGCCACACAAAATGCCATATCAAAACCGGAGGCTTTGGAAACCGCTACCGCAATAGGGGTAAGAAGCGTGATAGTCCCAACGGAGGTTCCCATCGCCACAGAAACAAAGCAGGCAACTACAAACAGTACCGCAACGGAAAAACGTGCAGGTATCAGAGAAAGCATGCAGTAGGCCACACTTTCTGCACTGCTGCGCCCCACAACGCCCACAAAAGAGCCTGCTGTCAGAAAGATCAGAAGCATGGTGATGATATTTTTATCTCCTACTCCTTTTGCCATAAGCTCCAGCTTTCTGTCAAAGCTGATCATTCTGTTCTGAACACATGCCACCAGGATCGCAACCAGAAAAGCCACAACGATCGGTACATTATAAAATCCCATGGGGATCTCCATCACATACTCGAACAATATTCCCAGTCCCAGATACAGGACCAGAAAAACACCGATAGGCAGCAGTGCGATCACATTTCCTTTTTTCTTCATTTCCTCCATAAAACAATTCCCTTCATCACTTATTATATTCCCGGCTTTTTTCTCCGGGTGATCTGTTTTCTATCATATCATATTTCCCTATTCCTGTCCTGCTGCTGACGGAAACTTCTTCATATTTCCGGCACGATCCTGTTATCTCTAATATTTTTTACCTTATTTAACAAGATTTTCATTAATTAAATCATTCCTTCCGTTGAAATCCGGAGCTTTTTTCAGTATAATTGGCTGTAGACAATTGTGAAAAAGATATCCGAAGGATTTATGGTGATATCTCTGATCACAGTCATTAAAGGAGGAATATGATTATGGCAACATGGAAAAATCTGGACACTCTTGCTTCTTACAGCACACTTAACGGTCTGAAAGATCACGTGAACATTGCAGAGGCAATGTCCGGCGAGCAGGGTGCAGAACGTGTAAAGAAGTACAGCGTACCGATGGCAGCAGGTCTGGCTTACAATTACGCAGCTAAGGAAGTGGACGAGACCGTTCTTGACGCACTTTCCAAACTGGCTGATGAAGCAGAACTGATTGAGAAATTCCAGGAATTATACAACGGCGCAGTGATCAACACAGGTGAAAAACGTATGGTCCTTCATCATCTTGCACGTACACAGCTTGGTGATCCTGTTGTTGTTGACGGTGTAGACAAGCGAGAATTCTATGTAGCTCAGCAGAAGAAAGCTGCAGATTTTGCAAACAAAGTACATGCAGGAGAGATCACAAACGAAGCCGGTGAGAAATTTACTACTGTTGTACAGATCGGTATCGGCGGAAGTGACCTGGGACCGCGTGCATTATATATCGCACTTGAGAACTGGGCAAAGGCAAACAACACCTTCAAGATGGAAGCAAAATTCATCAGCAACGTTGACCCGGATGATGCAGCTGCTGTTCTTGCATCTGTAGATCTTGCTCACTCTCTTTTCATCGTTGTATCCAAATCCGGTACAACACTTGAAACTCTGACAAACGAGGCATTCGTAAAAGACGCCCTTACAAAAGCGGGCCTGAACCCGTCCAGACATATGCTTGCTGTAACCAGTGAGACCTCTCCTCTTGCAAAGAGTGATGAGTACCTTACCGCTATTTTCATGGACGACTATATCGGCGGACGTTACTCTTCAGTTTCCGGCGTAGGCGGAGCGATCCTTTCCCTTGCATTCGGACCGGAAGTATTCGCAGACATCCTTGACGGAGCTGCCGAGGAGGATAAACTTGCAACAAATAAGAACATTCTTGAAAACCCGGATATGCTGGATGCCCTGATCGGCATTTATGAGAGAAACGTACAGGGATATCCTTCTACAGCAGTTTTACCATACTCCCAGGCATTAAGCCGCTTCCCTGCTCATCTTCAGCAGTGTGATATGGAGTCTAACGGTAAATCCGTAAACCGCTTTGGTGAGCCGGTGGATTATGTGACCGGACCGGTGATCTTCGGTGAGCCAGGAACCAACGGACAGCATTCCTTCTACCAGCTTCTCCATCAGGGAACCAATGTTGTTCCGCTTCAGTTCATCGGCTTTAAGAAGAGCCAGCTTGGTGTTGATGTTGATATTGAGAACAGCACAAGCCAGCAGAAGCTTTGCGCAAACGTTGCAGCGCAGATCGTTGCTTTTGCATGCGGAAAAGAAGATGAGAACCTGAACAAAAACTTCAAGGGCGGACGTCCTTCCAGCATCATTGTTGGTGAGGAACTTACACCGAAGTCTCTGGGTGCTCTTCTTGCACACTTTGAGAACAAGATCATGTTCCAGGGCTTTGTCTGGAACCTGAACAGCTTTGACCAGGAAGGTGTACAGCTTGGTAAAGTTCTTGCAAAACGTGTTCTTGCTCATGACACAGACGGAGCACTGAAAGTTTATAGCGATCTTCTGAACATCTGATAAACAGATTTTTACCGTCCTGGAGAACTTTTTCTTTCAGGACGGTTTTTCTGTCTTTCTATCTATCACGGAAAGGAATTTCATAAACATGCAGCAGATAAAAATGATCGGCCTGGATCTGGACGGCACTCTTCTGAATACCAAAAAAGAGCTTACAGACCATACCCGTCGTGTCCTTGCGGAGGCTATTAATGCAGGTATCCTGGTTCTTATGGCAACCGGCCGCCCCTTTACAGGCATTCCCGAAGAGCTTCGTACTTTTCCGGGTATCCACTATGCCTTAACTTCCAATGGAGCCCGGGTTCTGGATACCGATCACAACAAAATCTTAATTGAACAGCTTCTTCCCATGGAAAGTGCCAAAAAAGCTCTCCGAATCTTTGAGAAATATGATACATTAAGTGAGATTTATTTTGACGGCCAGGGATATGCGGACGCTGCCAAACTTGACAATGTGGGAAAATATCATCACGATCCCAATATGTGGAATTATGTACGCACTACCCGTATCGCCGTTCCGGATATCTGGGATGTTATTGCAAAAGAAAACAGAAACATGGATAAAGTCCAGGCACTTTTTGCAAATATGGACGAGCGTGCCGCTGCCTGGAAGGAATTAAGTGAACTTAAAGAGCTGGAACTGGTAGGCTCTTTAAGCTACAATATTGAGATCAACGCCGCAGGTGTCAACAAAGGAACTGCTCTTGTCGCTCTTGGCAAAATGCTGGGGATCCCAAGAGAATCCATCATGGCATGCGGAGACGGCGACAACGATGTCCATCTTCTCCGGGAAGTTGGTTTTGGCGTAGCCATGGCTAATGCACAGCCCCAGGTGAAGGAAGCAGCCGATTATATTACTGCTTCCAATGACGAAGACGGCGTAGCATGCGCCATTGAAAAGTTTGCACTGCACCGATGAGATATTCTATTATGTATGTCAAAAAGGAACCGACAGTTTTTACGCTGTCGGTTCCTTTTTTAGAATGGGATTGAATAGCGGTACATTCACATTCGATCAATATTCATAGTTTCCTGCCGGCTGTTTGATCCTGGTAAGAAGATCATGCCAGGACTGATCCCAGATATACCATTTTCCGGTTTTGGAGTGCTTATATGTACAGATCCATCTGGAACTGTCACTGCCTGCAAAATCAGTAAATGATCTGTAGATCGCAGGAGTGGTCTGGGTCGGTTCAAAATACGGGATATCTTCACTGATGGAATTTCCTTTACCCGGAAGTGTGTCCTGTCTTAACGTAATGGAAATCGGTTTAGACGGAGTATAATTGTTGGCCGGAGTTGCTCCATTCAGGTAAGAATTGCCAAGATATTTATATCCGTTATCCGCTTTCATACGATCCCTCAAAAAGTTTTTGTAATACTGGGTCATCTCTTTATTATTGAGATAAGAAATCATCTCCTCGCAGTCCGTCGGATTGGTCGGTGTCCAGGTACGATATGCAAGGATCAGAAAAGCCATGGTCTTATAGCGGCTGTCTGCCGTTGTGATATCATACTGTTTCAGCTCCTCCGCATTGGTCGGGATCGTGGTAAAGGTGTAAGTATAGGTATTTATCGTTACATCAATGACTTCCTTCTGTCCTTTATCATTGGTGATCTCTTTTTTTGCAGATTTAGTTCCTTTTGTAAGAACCGGCTCCACCTGTTTCTTTACTGTCTGTGTCACGTGGACAGTACAGCTGCCTCGCCAGGTACTCTTATCCCGGACCTGGATCTTTGTTGTTCCCACATTCACTGCCGTTACTTTGCCTTTACTGTCTACAGTTGCAACAGATGTATCATCACTGGTCCATACAAGAATCTCTTTATAATTCTTTACCTGAAGCTGTCTCACATCACCTTTATTCATATTTAAGGTGGTGGCACTTAAAGATGGTTTCGGCACCGGTGTAGGTGTCGGCTTCGGTTTCTGCGCTGCTTTTACTGTAACCTTACAGTTAAATTTCTTAGTATTTGCCTTCGCTGTGATCACTGCCGTTCCTTTTTTCACTGCGGTGATCTTTCCTTTGGAATCCACACGTGCGACCTTAGGATTAGAAGAAGAATATTTCACCTTCACAGTTGTTCCTGTCAGTTTAATGGCACTGGAATTCTTTTCTGTTAATGTCAGCGATGTCCTGCTGAGCTTTGGTGTCTCTACCTTTACAACACATTTGTATGTTTTTTTGCTTACCTTTGCATAGATCGTTGCGGAGCCTTTATTTTTTGCAACCACCTGGCCTTTGCTGTTTACGGTTGCAACGCTCTTTTTGGAAGATCTCCAGGCAACCTTCTGTCTGGTTCCGGTAACCTTAAGTGTTGTCTTCTCACCTTTTAAAAGAGTTACTTTTGTTCTGTTCAGTTTTGGTGCGGCGCTGACAGTCACACTTCCAAATGCCATCGTAAAAACAAGACTGATCAGCAGCATAAAACATAACAGATTTTTTTTCTTTTTCATTCTGATTTCCCCCTTTCCGGTAAAACGTATATTTACGTCATATATTGCTTTAATCACATTTTAGAGGAAATCCCTGACAAAAACACTAGCACTTATGATAGTATCATTATAAACATTTATATTCTTTCGTCGTCCATACCGGGCTTATTGTCAGGAAACCAAAATAAAACAGGACTGATTTTTGATACAGATACTTGAAATCAAAAGTTTCATCTGTTCAAAAATCAGTCCTATTTATAAAAAAATATTATGTTGATCTGTAACACCAGGCCGATAAAGGCATTCGCTATTTGCCCATAATGATACAGTCACGTAACATCGCCAGTGCATGCGCTGTAGTCTGCTCGCGGATCCGCATGCGGTTTCCTGTAAAGTGGAACTCTTTGGCAATAGCCTTGCCCTTATAGCAGCAGCCCATAAATACAGTACCAACCGGAGTTTCCTTTGTTCCGCCTCCCGGTCCTGCCAGACCCGTCACGGAAATACTGATGTCTGCTCCGGATGCTTTGCAGGCGCCCTTTGCCATTTCTCTGGCACATTTGGCGGAAACTGCCCCCTGCTCCTTCAGAGTGCTCTTCTTCACTCCCAGGCATTTATGTTTGGCCTTGTTACTGTAAGTCACGAAGCCGTAACCAAATACCTCAGATGCACCAGATACATTGACAATACGCTGAGCGATCATACCGCCGGTCAAAGACTCCGCCAGGGAAAGCTTTAGATCTTTTTCTTTCAGAAGATCGATCACTGCTTCCTCCAGGGTCTTACTCTCATCGGTTGCAAACACATTCTCACCAAAACGTTTCTTTAACTCTTTGACAACCGGTTTGATCAGCTTTCTGCAGGCTTTTTCATCCTCTGCACTTGCTGTCACACGAAGATGCACTTCACCGGTTTTGGCATAAGGTGCAATGGTAGGATTGGTCTGACTTTCGATCAGATCCTGGATCTCTTCTGCTACCTGGCTCTCACCGATCCCGCTGATCTTCACCATCTGGGATACAATGATCTCCGGCTGGTTTTTCTGCAGATACGGAACAATGTACTCCTCAAACATAGGCTTCATCTCATTTGGAGGCCCAGGAAGAAGGATGGCGGTTTTTCCTTTTTTCTCAAGGATCAGTCCCGGTGCGGTTCCGTTATGGTTATCCAGGACAATGGCTCCCTTTGGAACCATGGCCTGTTTATAGTTATTCTTTGTGATACGTCTCTGAGGATTGTTTTTTTCATATTCCTTCAGATACTTATCGATCAGTTTCTTTGAGTGGGAATCTTCCACTAACGGCATTCCCATCAGATCAGCAGTTACTTCCTTGGTGATATCATCCTCTGTCGGTCCAAGGCCTCCGGTCAGGATCACAACATCAGAACGGTCCAGTGCGGTACGGATCACGTCGCGCATACGGCCTTCGTTATCACCTACTACATCCTGATAGTAAACACTTAATCCAAGCAGAGCACATTTTTCAGAAAGATAGGCACTGTTGGTATTTACGATATTTCCAAGAAGGATCTCGGTTCCTACGGATATCAGTTCTGTAATCATGGAAAGAAACTCCTTTCGTATACTCCGATCCCTACTCCTGCATGGAAAGGACCTTTCTGTTCTGCATGATATAAGTCAGCAGGGAGATAATGGTCAGTGCAACGGACAGCCAGATAAATATCTGTGTCAGCACTGTAAAAATACCTCCAAAATCCAGCATCAGAAGTATGATCATGATCATCTGGGAAACGGTTTTGAATTTTCCCCAGTAGTTTGCGGCAATGACAATTCCGTTCTCCGCTGCGATCAGACGGAAACCGCTGATGATAAACTCGCGTCCGATGATGATGATCACAACCCATGCCGGAAGTTTGTCAAGCTCGATCATGCAGATCATAGCAGAACATACCAGAAGCTTGTCTGCCAGAGGGTCCATAAATTTTCCAAAATTGGTTATCAGGTTATATTTTCTGGCAAGGTGGCCGTCAAACCAGTCCGTTACACTGGCTGCGACAAAAATCGCAAGACAGATCCAGCGGTTGGCTTCTCCGCCCCATCCTGTCAGCAAGAAAACTACAAGAAACGGTACAAGTATCATTCTTGCAACTGTCAGTTTATTCGGTGTATTCATCGCTCAGCACTCCTATCAAATCATACTCAAGCGCACCTGTCACACGTACCTTCGCAAAATCACCAGTCATAAGCAGTTCGCCTGTCTGAACGAAAATGTATCCGTCAACTTTCGGTGCATCCCCGTAGGTACGTCCGATATAGGCACTTTCATCTGCAACTTTTCCCTCGATCATGACAAGAAGTTCCTGTCCGATACGATCCTGTCCTTTGTCGTAAGAGATCTCCTGCTGGAGTTCCATCAGTTCGTCTCTGCGTTCTTCTTTCACTTCTTCCGGAACCTGGTCTGCCATCTCTGCTGCCGGGGTATTCTCTTCCGGAGAGTAAGTGAAGACACCAAGACGATCAAATTCCATCTCATCTACGAACTCTTTCAGTTCTTCATGGTCTTCTTCTGTCTCTCCCGGGAATCCGGTGATCAATGTTGTACGCAACACGATATCCGGAATTTCCTTACGGAGTTTTCCGACGATATCGATCAGTTCCTGTTTGGAAGTACGGCGACCCATTCTCTTAAGAATGCGATCCGATGCATGCTGGATCGGAATATCCAGGTAATGACAGATCTTCTTCTCATCACGGATAGTCTCGATCAGCTCATCGTAGATCTCCTCTGGATAGCAGTAAAGAACACGGATCCAGCGGATACCCTTGATCTCACAGAGCTTCTTTAAAAGAATGTGAAGAGATTTTTTGCCGTAAAGATCTTTGCCGTAAACGGTGGTCTCCTGTGCTACCAGGATCAGTTCCTTCACACCCTGCTCTGCCATATCCTCTGCCTGGGCAATGAGGCGCTCCATGGGAACGCTTCGGAACTTGCCACGGAGTTTCGGGATGATACAGTAGGTACAGTGCTTGTCACAGCCTTCTGCGATCTTCAGATAACCGAAATGTCCGCCAGTGGTAAGGACACGTTTGCTTCCTGTATCCGGAAGATAATCAATATCACGGAACTCTTCGAAATGATTTCCGGCTACTGCTTCTTCCAGCGCCTTTACGATGTCTCCGTAAGATGTAGTTCCAAGGACAGCATCTACCTCCGGAACCTCCTCGATGATCTCCTTCTGATACCGCTGTGCCATGCATCCGGTAACAACCAGAGCATGGCAACTTCCTGTTTTCTTATATTCTGCCATCTCAAGAATGGTTTCCACACTCTCTTCTTTGGCATCCTTGATAAAACAGCAGGTATTGATCACAATGGCATCTGCCTGTGTCTCATCGTCTACGATCTCATGACCTCTGGCTGTGAGAAGTCCCAGCATCTCCTCAGAGTCTGCCAGGTTTTTATCACAGCCAAGAGAGATGAATAATATCTTCATACAGTTACTCCGCTTCTGTCTGAGCTGTCTCTGCAGTCTCAGTGTTCTCTGCGGTCTCACCTTCTGCTGCCTCAAGAGCCTCTTTCTCTGCTTCCAGAGCTTCGATCTCTTCCTCTTCTTCCTGTCCCGGAAGGATCTTTACTTTGCCTTTATAAAGCTCGTCAATGGCAACAGAAAGCGGTTTCTTGCCTGCTGCACCTGGTACAAGGGGCTCTGCTCCTGCAATCAGCTGACGTGCACGTTTGCTTGCTGCAAGTACAAGAGAATAACGGCTGTTCAGCACGAGAGCCTCATCGTCGTCCTCGTTATTTGTGTTGATAGCCTCAATTAATTCTGAATAAGATGGATGTATCATATCTTTTCTCCCTTCTGTAACGGCAGGGCCGTATTTAACTTGTTAATTGGTATTTATAAAAAAGCTTCCGCTTCTTTCTGAATTCTGGATACAAAATCATGGTTTCTGGATGCGCGCATACGCTCACATCGGATGGTTTCATGAAGTGTATCAACACATTCCTCCAGATCATCGTTGATCAGGAGATAATCGTATTTATCCATTCCCTTGGATTCTTCAACGGCTCTTCTGAGACGTCCGTTGATCACATCCAGAGTTTCTGTTCCGCGGCCTACCAGACGGTTTTTAAGCTCTTCCATAGATGGCGGGCAGACAAATACAAGCAGAGTATCCGGGAATTTCTCACGGATCTTCATGGCTCCCTGGATCTCGATCTCAAGGATCACATCTTTTCCTGCTGCAAGCTGTTCCTCCACATATTTACGAGGAGTACCGTAATAATTCTCCACATACTGTGCGTATTCGATCAGTCCGTCTTCCCGGATCAGCTGTTCAAATTCTTCTTTTGTGCGGAAGAAATATGCCTCTCCGTCTTTCTCTCCTGGTCTTGGATTTCTGGTGGTAACAGAAACGGATAATGCATAATTGTCATATTTCTCCATCAGCCGTTTCATGACGGTGCCTTTTCCGGAACCGGAAAAGCCAGAAACAACAACTAAAATTCCCTTACTCATTTCCTTCCTCCCTCTCTTCCTCTCCGTAGGCTTCCGAAAATCTCTTGGCAATGGTTTCCGGCTGCAAAGCGGAAAGCACAAGATAATCATCGGAAGTAACGATCACTGCTTTTGTTTTTCTTCCCTGTGTGGCATCGATCAGGGTGCGGGTTCCCTTGACACTCTGTATCATGCGCTTCACAGGAGCGGCATCCGGACTTACCACAGCCACGATCTTGCGTGAATTGACAACATTTCCAAAGCCTACATTGATCAGTTTCGCCATTTCCGCTCTCCTTTTCTGTCTGTGTACAGTCTTTATCTGTCCGATTACTCGATATTCTGGATCTGCTCACGGATCTTCTCGATCTCTGTTTTCAGATCGATGGCCGCGTTGGATACAATAAGATCATTGGATTTAGACAGGATAGTGTTCGCCTCACGGTTCATCTCCTGTGCCATGAAATCCATCTTACGTCCCACGCCCTCGTTCTCGTCCAGGATCTTTCTCATTCCGTGGATGTGGCTTCGAAGACGTACCGTCTCCTCATCATTGCAGATCTTATCTGAAAAAAGTATCACCTCTGCGGCGATCCTGGAATCATCGATCTGGTTATCTTCAAGTAGCTCGTGCATCTTGGCTTCCAGTTTCTCCCGATAAGCCTTCACTACTTCCGGAGAACGTTTTTCCACTACATCGACCTTTGCTTCCAGTCCGTCCAGCTTCCCAAGAAGATCCTGTTTCAGATTAGCACCCTCACGCTGGCGGGTCTCCACAAATTTCCGGCAGGCCTCATGAAGCGGACCCTCCAGAAAATTCCAGAGCTCTTCCTCATCCGGAGCCTGCTCTTCCATTGTAAACACATCCGGATATCTGGAAAGTGTGGAAACACGGATATCATTCTCGATCCCCAGTTCCTCACTCATCTGGTTCAGATAGCCCAGATATTCCTTTGCCAGCTCTGCATTGTATTTCAGAGCCATTCCGCCCATTGTATAGTCTTCATAGGTGATGAACACATCGACTTTGCCGCGGCGGATATAAGTCTTCATCACATTTCGGATCTCTCCCTCAAAATAGCTGAGTCTTTTCGGCATTTTGATGTTCAGATCCAGATATCTGTGATTGACGGATTTCAGTTCAACAGAAACCTTACGCTCTCTGGAAACTGCTTCTGCCCTGCCAAAGCCGGTCATACTTTTTATCATGTTATCCTCCAATACTGCCTCTTAAGTTTATCAGCTGCTGATAAATACAGTAACTGATTGCATACGGATTTATTATAGTTCATTCCAAAACCCTAGTCAAACTCTTTTTTTACTGTTATAATGATTGATGTTGAAATGGAGGTAAAATCATGGCATTTGACGGAATTACAGTTTCTGCTCTCGTGGCAGAGATCGATGATAATTTAAAAGGCGGACGTATCAATAAGATCGCCCAGCCGGAAAACGATGAACTTTTGATCACAGGAAAGGGCGCAAATGGACAGAAACGTCTTCTCTTAAGTGCAAGCGCATCCCTTCCTCTGATCTATTTTACAGATAAGAACCGTATCAGTCCTTTAACTGCACCGAACTTCTGCATGCTTCTCAGAAAGCACATCGGAAGCGCCCGTATCCTTGATGTGAAGCAGCCTGGAATGGAGCGTGTGGTGGAATTTGAGCTGGAGCATCTTAATGAGCTGGGGGATCCCTGCAGAAAGCGTCTGATCATGGAGCTGATGGGCAAGCACAGCAACATCATCTTCTGTGACGAAAAGGGAATGATCCTGGACAGCATCAAACATGTCTCTTCTCATATGAGCTCTGTCCGTGAGGTTCTTCCCGGAAGAGAATATTTCATTCCCAATACCAGGGATAAAGAAAATCCGCTGACTGTTTCCGAGGAGGAGTTCACACAGCACATCTGTAAAAAGCCTGTGAATATTTCCAAGGCGCTTTACACTTCACTCACAGGTATGAGCCCGGTAATGGCTGAGGAGATCTGCTACCGTGCATCCATTGACGGAAGCGATGCATCGCAGTCCCTGGATGAGGCAGCCTGCACCCATCTTTATCATACCTTTCTCCGCCTTATGGAACAGATCCGGAACAGAGAGTTCACCCCAAATATTGTCTACCGCGGAGAGGAGCCTGTGGAATACGGTGTCTTTCCTTATCAGCAGTTTGGCAGTGAATACCGCAGCGAAATCTTTGACAGTGTCTCTGTTATGCTGGAGACCTATTATGCTACCAAAAGTCTGCTGACACGTATCCACCAGAAATCCTCCGATCTTCGCCGTGTAGTACAGACCGCTCTGGAACGTAACCGAAAAAAATACAACATCCAGAAAAAGCAGCTGAATGATACTGCAAAAAAAGATAAATTCAAGGTCTACGGTGAACTGATCAACACCTACGGATACGGGCTTGAGGAAGGCTGCAGATCCTTTAAGGCACTGAACTATTACACCAACGAGGAGATCACTATCCCTCTTGACCCGACACTGACTCCGGCACAGAATTCCAAGAAATATTTTGATAAATACGGAAAGCTGAAGCGTACAGAGGAAGCCGTCACAGAACAGATCACAGATACGGAAAGTGAGATCTCTCATCTGGAATCTATCTCCAATGCTCTGGATATCGCCAGATCTGAAAGTGACCTTTCCCAGATCAAGGAAGAGCTCACTGAGTACGGCTATATCAAACGTCACTACACAAACAAAAAAGGCCAGAAAGCCCAGCCGAAATCCAAACCGCTCCACTACATATCCAGTGACGGTTTTGATATCTATGTGGGAAAAAACAATTTCCAGAATGATGAGCTGACTTTCAAGTTCGCAACTGGAAATGACTGGTGGTTCCATGCAAAGAAAATGGCTGGTTCCCATGTGATCGTCCGCACCAAAGACGGTGAACTTCCGGACCGTACCTTCGAAGAAGCAAGCCGCCTGGCAGCCTGGTACTCCAAAGGACACTCTGCTCCCAAGGTAGAGATCGATTATATCCAGAAAAAGCATGTGAAAAAACCTGCCGGTGCGAAACCCGGTTTCGTTGTTTATTACACCAATTATTCTCTCATGGCTTCTCCGGATATTTCGGATCTGAAAGAGGTTACGGAGTAATAACTATTCAACAAAAAACCTTCCTGTGTTCTCGTATTTCTTCAAGACCGGATACCTGTATCTCTGCAAGTATCTGTCCTGAGAAATTTTTCTGTAAACACAGGAAGGTTTTTTTATTGAACATTCGCACTCCGCTTCGTTACATGCTCACGAACAAAAATCGCAAAACGATTTTGTTCAGATCTCCAGTTTTTTCTTCACTGCCGGTGCAATAGACGTATCTGCTTTATGATATGGGATCAGTGTAGACTGCAGTGCATGGTACAGATCGGATTTTCCGGGCCATACGGTTCCTTTCAGATGATTCTGCTCATCCAGCTGATGAAACCAGGAGCCGTTTTCGTGATCCATGACCACTTCATCCAGGTACTTCATAAACGCAGCATAATCTTTCGCATATTTCTTCTTACCGGTCACCTGATAAAGAACTGCAGAGGTATTGATCGCTTCCGCAAGAGTCCAGTGCATACGGTCATGTACCACCGGTTTGCCATTCCAATCTGTCGTGTATACAATTCCCGGTGCACCATCTGCGTTCCAGCCATCTTTTATTGCTGTTGTGTAAAGGTTTTCTGCTGCCTGAAGATGTTTTTCCAGTTTTTCTTTCTCTTCTCCACAGTTTGCAAGCGTCCACTGTGTGATCAGCCTTGCCCATTCGATTCCATGGCCCGGTGTCGCTCCATATGGCTTGAACGGATCATCCGGACGGTCACGGTTGCAGTCAAGATCTGCCACCCATTCCCTCGTAAAATGTTCCGGGATCCTCCAGGAGTTATCTTCTGCCCACTGGATCACATGGTCAATGATCCTGCCTGCGCGGATGTGATATTTTTTGTCCCCGGTGACATCTCCTGCTGCCAAAAAAGCTTCCACAGTATGCATGTTTGCATTTAATCCCCGGTAATCGTCCAGCACGGTAAATTCTGTATTCCAGGTATCGCAGGCCAGTCCTTCCTCTTCATTCCAGAAATGCTGATCATAAACATCCAGCGCCTCCTCAAGGAGTTCTTTTGCCCCAGGCCTTCCTGCTGTCAGTGCGGAAGAAGCTGCCAGGATCACAAATGCATGGGCATAACACTGTTTGTTCGGCACAATGCCACCCTCCGGTGTCACTCCTGCATACCAGCCACCGTTTTTGTCATCGTGAAGTTCTCCCTTAAGGCCTTTCAGCGCCGCATCCACAAGCTCTCCGCTTCCCTCGTGGCCAAGCATCAGTCCCAGGCTGTATACATGTACCATACGGCAGGTGATCCAGGTTTCCCGGTTTCTGTCCTTCCATGGTGTTCCGTCATCCCCCAGATAGTAGGAACCTCCATTTGGAGAAGGAAACCTGTGTCCAAAATTCAGAAGATCCTCACAGGACGCTTTCAGGAATTCCCGGTTTTCATTTGTGTTGATCTCATATTTGCTGTTCATTTTAACCACCCCATCTGCTTTTTTCCTTAGGATACCATTCTTTTTCGGGGACTTCAATTCTTTTGGATCTTTTTGACAGATTGACGAAAAAAGGAGAATGCCATATACGCATTCTCCTCATATTCAGACTTCTTAATTCCATTACCGTAACGGTCACAGATATCCTCATTAATCTTCAAAACAGGTGATCACATAGCGGTCACTTTCTATGATCACATCAGAAACATTATCTCTGTCCCAGATCGCATCGCTGATGATATCTTTCAGCTTATCATCCATAACGATATTAAAATTCTCCTCGATCACCTGAAACGGAACTCCCTCATTCTCCTGTGCATACTCCATGATAAAATCAAGAATCTTCTCTTCCATACCTCAAAATCTGCCTTTCTGTAAATACTAACGTTTAATATATTACATCAGATTTCCGCAGATGTCCAGATATTTTCCAGCCATGTCCATGCAGTATTCCATAAGATATTATGCCAGTATACACACCCCTTTACATTTCGTTCTATATCAGAATCTGGTATGTCGGTTCACATATTTTGCTTTATATTTGGAGTACACAATGGTCTGATCCTTGTAAAGGCCATAATATCCCGATGCTGCATAGCTGATAGATACTGCGATCAGATAGAAGGATACTCCCTTAAATCCAAACATTTCAAAAGCGATCAGGATCGAAGTGATCGGACAGTTGGTCACACCGCAGAAAACTGCTGCCATTCCGCAGGCTGCACAGATCGACGGAGAAATTCCCATAAGATTACCCATCACACAGCCAAAGGTAGCTCCAATGCAGAAAGAAGGTACGATCTCTCCCCCGCGGAATCCTGCGCGCATAGTCAGTGCTGTAAGCACCATTTTCCAGAAAAAGGCGAAAGTATCCGCCTGTCCGTTTTCCACCGCTTTTTCAATAAGCTCCGCACCAGCGCCCATATATTCATCTGTTCTCAGAATAAAGGTGACAACAATGACCAGGCAGGCGCCCACTGCAACCCTGACATATTTATTCTTAAACCATCTGCCATAAAGTCCTGCTGCACCATTCAGCGCAATACAGAACATAATGCTGACAACTGCACAGCCCAGAGCGATCACTCCCATTTTCAGTCCAGTTTCCACAGTCAGTGCCGGAATATCCGTCACATGAAAACTTTCCGGTGTGACTCCCATTCCGGCTGCAAATCCGGAAGCGATCAATGACGCGATCATACACGGCATCAGTGCTGCATAATACATCACGCCCACACTGACCACTTCCAGCGCAAAAACTGCCGCTGCCATCGGTGTTCCAAACAATGCGGAAAACGCCGCGCTCATGCCGCACATGACAATTACATGACGGTCCTCCTCGTCCAGATGGATCCATCTTCCAAGCTGGTTGGCAATACTTCCTCCAAGCTGGATCGCTGCTCCCTCACGTCCCGCAGAACCACCGGTAAGATGAGTCAGCGCCGTTGTGATAAAGATCAGAGGCGCAGAAAGGATCGGCACATCATCTCTGGAACGCACGGTAGAAAGAACCTGATTGGTCCCTCCATCCTCTTTTCCAAGCTTCTCATACAAAAATACAATGACAAGTCCGGATAATGGCAGCAAAAGAAAAATCCATTCATGCGCCTTCCGGTAACTGGTCACTGCCTTCAACGTAAAAGAAAACAGTGTGCTGGCAGCACCTACGATACATCCTGTAATGACAGCAAGAACCAGCCACTTGATCAGATTTGAGATATCCCGGCTGATTCTTGCACCGTAATAATATAAATGTTCCTTTAATCTTTTGTTATGATCGATCCCCATGTTCCTTCCCTTCTTTTCTTTACTGTCTGCATTATACTACATTTTTCCTCTCAGTAAAAGCAGGAAGAGAAAGCCCTGTTATTTTTTCTTCCGGGAAATATGCCTGTGTATCAGGATCGAGAACACACTGATCATCACAAGAAGCACTGCAGAGAGCCAGAATGCCGGAGACTTCGGATTTTTGATATTTGCTCCAAATATTGTAGCGAGAATAACTCCCGGCAGCGTTCCAAGCACGCCACCTGCCATATAGGTTCCAAATGGGATCTTTTCTGCTCCGAGAAACAGACTCACAGCATCTCCCGGTAAAAAGTTCAATGTCCGCATAAAAAATGAAATATACAGGGAATTTCCGTTCTGGTAATCTACTACTGTTTTCAGTTTCGGATATTTAGCTGTAAGACTTTCCACCATGGATGCACCTGAGAAGCGTCCCATCCAATATGGAAGTGCCAATGTGACTGCTCTTCCCAAAAAGTTCACCAGAAGTGCTGTTCCTGTAGCAAACAGATGCCCTACAGCAAGCTGCAGGATCGCAATTGGAAATATAAAAGAGACACTTTTCACTGCATAAAGCCCAAGCATAAGTAATGCAGCCTTAACAGGTTCCTCCGGTGTATATCTTAAGATCCTTTCCACAGACAGATCCTCTCTATAACGGATACAGAAAAGGAGAAGCAAAAGAAGGAGCACCGCCGGCAGATATTTTCTGATGTTATCAATCATTTTTTTCATGGTCTGATCCCTCCGTTTTCAAAAAAAGAGCACCGGCACCTGTTTCCGGTACCGTGCTCTTTCATAAGTTCTGCTTTTTTAAGTTTCAGGATCAGCAGCCTTTCTTCGCTGCCTTTCTCTCCTGGTCTTCCTTCCACATTTCCTCTGCTACCGGCTTCCAGTTTTCAGCATACCGGTCACATTTCGCACAGAGAT
>NZ_JBDGAB010000036.1:0-37084 GCF_040910705.1 Blautia sp. RTP21359st1_E11_RTP21359_211015 | reverse complement strand
TCTTTTATCAGGGAGAAAGAGTGCCGGATAAAAAGGATCCTTTCGGAATGCGGAAGAAAATGCAGACTGAGATCCAGATGATTTTTCAGGATTCGGGCGCTGCACTGAATCCCCGAATGAGCATACGGCAGATCATGCTGGAGCCTGTAAAGATCAGCCGCAGGATCCGTGACAGAGAAATGTTGGAGAACAGGCTTCGGGAAATCCTGAAGGAGACAGGACTGGATGAAAGCATTCTTTCGAAAAAGCCGGGAGAGCTTTCCGGCGGACAGAGACAGAGAGTTGCCATAGGAAGAAGCCTTCTCATGGAACCACGTCTTATCATTGCAGATGAACCAATCGCATCGTTGGACATTTCTATCCAGGCACAGATCGTCATGCTTTTTAAAAAGCTTCAGCAGGAAAAAAGATTTTCGTTTCTTTTTATTGCCCATGATCTGTCCATGGTACGTTTTTTAAGTGATACAACCGGTGTGATGAAAAACGGAAAGCTGGTAGAAATGGCACCTACAAAAGAGCTTTTTGAAAATCCGCAGCATCCTTATACACAGTCCCTGCTTTCTGCGATCCATATCCCGGATCCGCTGGAAGAGAGAAAACGAAGGCTGATCGAGTATGAAGAGCCACAGTCTCTTGGAGAGGGCTGGAAAGAATTATCCGCATGTCACTGTGTGAGAATATAAGAGCATAATGGAATACATATGCATGACAAAATGGAATATGAAAAATCCCCCCGCCGGGGTTGTGGCAGAACAGCCGTGTTGTTAAACTTTTGTTATTCGAAATACTGAGAAACAAAGTGCGGAGAGGAAAATATGGGAAAATATATAATAAAACGGTTGCTGCAGCTGATCCCGGTCCTGATCGGGATCACATTTCTTTCTTATGCCATGATGCGGCTTGCCGGCGGAGATGCAGTAACTTATATGTATGAAAATGCAGGCTCTGCAGTATCCCAGGAGGTCATTGATAAGGCGAAGGCAGAATATGGCCTTGATAAACCATTCCTTGTACAATATGCTGCCTGGTTTGCGGGAATGGTAACCGGAGATATGGGAGAGAGCTATGTGTCTCACAGAGATGTCTATGAAACCTTTATTTCAAAGCTTCCGGCAACGATGATGCTGACTCTGTCATCGATCCTTCTTACAATTGTTCTTGCGATCCCGTTGGGAATCCTGTCAGCAGTAAAGCACAACAAATGGGTAGATTATCTGATAAGATTTTTAAGCTTTATCGGCAATTCCATGCCGAATTTTTTTGCTGCCATGGTCCTGATGTATTTTCTGTCCATCAGGCTGGGCGTTTTACCGGTAGTCACAAATACAGATCTCGGACAGAGTATTATTCTGCCGACACTGACACTGGCGATCTCCATGGCTGCAAAATATACCAGACAGGTGCGTGCCACGGTTCTGGAAGAACTGAATAAGGATTATGTGACCGGAGCCCGGGCAAGAGGGATCCGCAGTCGTGTGATCATCTGGAAGAGTGTAATGAAGGCTTCCATGCTGACGATCATCACACTGCTGGCTCTGTCCATCGGCAATCTTCTGGGAGGAACTGCCATTGTGGAAAATATCTTTATGTGGGATGGTGTCGGAAAACTGGCGGTAGATGCGATCACCATGCGTGACTATCCGATCATCCAGGCTTATGTGGCCTGGATGGCGGTTATTTATGTTCTGGTAAATCTGGTGACAGATATTATTTACCACTATCTGGATCCGAGAGTACGACTTGGAGGTGACAGAGCATGAGTGGAAAAAATAATATTACAGTCCGGAAGCAGAAAATCCGGAAAAATCATACAAAAGCAAAGCTTGTCTTTTTTCTTGTGCTTACAGCATTGCTTCTGTTTGTAGCGGCATTTGCAAAATATCTCTGCCCTTATGATCCTTATGCCCAGGATCTGGCACTTGCCCAGAAACCGCCGGGACCGGAGCATCTGCTCGGGACAGACCGTTATGGAAGAGATATGCTTTCCCGTGTGATTATAGGAAGTACGACCAGTATTTATGCAACGCTGCTCCTGGTTGCGGTGATCACGGTGGCGGGAACGGCTATTGGTATTTTCTGTGGCTGGAAGGGCGGCAAAGCCGATACTGTTCTGATGCGTATCTCCGATCTGTTCCTGGCTTTTCCGGGACTGGTATTTGCTCTGGCAGTAGCAGGTGTTCTGGGAGGCGGTATCCAGAATGCGATCATTGCCCTGGCAGTGATCAGCTGGCCGAAGTTTGCGAGACTTGCCAGAGGGCTTACTCTGACTCAGAAGGACTCTGCATATCTTATGGCGGCGAAGCTTTCCGGAAGCAGTACAGGAAAGCTTCTGCTCAAACATATCCTTCTCAATATCGCAGGCCCCATCCTTGTTACGTCAGTTCTTGATATCGGAACCATGATGATGGAGCTGGCAGGACTTTCCTTTCTCGGGCTTGGGGTAAAGCCTCCAATGGCAGAATGGGGAAGTATGATCAACGATGGAAGAAGTATGCTGCAGATTTCACCATGGATGGTACTTGCGCCGGGAATGGCGATTTTTATTACAGTAATGATCTTTAATCTTCTGGGAGATACGATCCGGGATTATATGGATCCGAAGGAACGAAACAGGAGAAGAGGATAACAGGCACTTATAAATAAACATAACAGAGAAAGTGAGAGCGGAGATTATGAAGAAAAAGATTCTGGCAGCAGTGCTTGCAGCGGCAATGGTCATGAGCATGACAGGCGTTTCGGCAGCAGCAAAAAGCAAAGAAAAGAGTGAAGGAACTACCTTTGTTTACGGAACTACCGGATATAGTGAAGAAATGGGAGATGCAGGATTAAACCCTCACGACAATTATTCCGGATGGAGCTGTCTTCGTTATGGCGTAGGAGAAACACTGTTTAAGTACAATGACAACATGGAGGTAGAGCCATGGCTTGCTACAGACTATGAATTTACAGACGATAATACAGTAAAGATCACCCTTCGTGATGGTGTGAAATTTTCCAGCGGAAGAACCATGGACGGAGAAGCGGTAAAGGAATGCCTGGAGGATCTGATCGCAAACCATGACCGTGCACCTTACGATATGAAGATCGATAAGATCGAAGCAGATGGAATGACAGTAACGATCCATACTTCCGAACCATGTCCGGCACTGATCAATTATCTCGGTGATCCATATGGTGCTATCATTGATATGGATTATGGCGTACAGGGAGAGGGCGGCTCTGCAAATGTGGCAGGAACAGGCCCTTATGTTGCAACAGAGGTATCCCCAACAGAGATCAAGCTGGTAAAAAATGAGGATTACTGGGGCGGAGATGTAAAGGTAGACAATGTTATCGTAAAATCCTTCTCAGACGGAAGTGCCCTGACTGCAGCATTACAGACAGGCGATATACAGGGAACCTATGGACTTCAGTATGACAACTATGCGCTTTTTGACGGAAATCCGGACTATCAGATCAGCTCTGTAGCAACAAGCCGATGTTTCTTCGGACAGTTTAATATGAAGTCTGAACTGATGCAGGATCAGAATGTGAGAAAAGCCATTGAGATGGGAATCGATAAGGACGGCTTCTGCAGTGTGATCATGGAAGGACGAGGTGTTCCGGCAGTGGGAGCCTTCCCAAGCAGCTTTTCCTATGGAAACGATGCAGTAAAGGCACCGTCCTATGATCCGGAAGAGGCGAAAAAGCTTCTGGAAGAATCCGGATGGACAGATACGGATGGAGATGGCTATGCAGATAAGGACGGAAAGAAGCTGTCCATCACATGGCTGATCTATCCAACCCGTCTGGAACAGCCTAAGCTTGCAGAATATGCACAGTCCACTTTAAAGGACATCGGAATTGAGGTCGATGTCAACAATACAGCAGACCATGCGACGTATGCAAAGAATGGAGAATTTGATGTATATGTAAGCTCGCTTACAACTGCACCTACCGGCGATCCGGAATATTTCTTCACAAGTACAGTTGTATCTGATGCTGCCAAAAATTATGGCAAATACAGCAATTCGGATCTTGATGATATCGTAGCGAAGCTGCATGAGACCTTTGATACAGATGAGAGAGGCAAGCTTGCTGTGGAAGCACAGCAGACCATTCTGGATGATGATGCGTATTTCTTTGTTTCTCATTTGAATATGGGACTTGTGTCAAAGTCAAATGTATCAGGGCTGACTGCTCACCCATGTGATTATTACGAGATCACGGCAGATCTGGAAGTGAAATAAGATGGAATCATTGTTGAAGCTTGAGCATGTGACGATCTGCTACAACGGAGAGCCGGTTGTACATGATGTGGATCTGGAACTAAATAAAGGGGAGATCTTGGGTGTGGTAGGTGAATCCGGAAGCGGAAAAAGTACCATTATCAAGGCAATCATGGGACTTCTGGGAAATGAAGGCATGGTGACAGAAGGGGATATCTGGTACAAAGGAAAAAATGTGGTGGATATGCCGGAAAAAGAATTACGCAGACTTCTGGGTCCTGAGATCGCCATGGTCTTTCAGGATTCAGGAGCAGCCCTTTGTCCCATCCGCACCGTAGGCGATCAGATCTATGAGAGTATGCGGGAGCATGAAAGGATCAGCCGTAAGGAATGTGCGGAGCGTGCCGTCCGGATGATGGCTAAGATTGGCCTCAAGGATGGGGAACGTGTTTTGCAAAGCTATCCCTTTGAATTGTCCGGCGGCATGAATCAGCGTGTGGGAATCTGTATTTCCATGCTGCAGAATCCGTCGCTTCTTCTGGCAGATGAGCCTACCAGTGCCCTGGATGTAATCATACAGAAACAGGTAGTTGAGGAAATGCTGCTGATGCGTAAGGAATACGGAACAGCCATGATCGTTGTCACACACAACATCGGTGTGGTGGAAAAAATGGCAGATAAGGTTCTGGTACTGAAAAACGGAAAGGTGAGGGAATACGGAAAAACAGCTCAGGTTCTGACAGATCCGGAGGATCCCTATACAAAAGAGCTTATGAGTTCGGTACCTCGTCTGAAACGTACAGGTACCGGAAATGGAGGCAGATGATGACAGAAAATAAAAACATTCTGGAAGTACATCATTTGAAAAAAAGCTTCACCACCGGTAAAAAATCCTTCACGGCTGTAGAAGACATAAGCTTTTCTCTGAAAACGGGGGAAGTATTAGGAATCGTAGGGGAATCCGGCTCAGGAAAAAGCACTGTGGCGAAGATGATCACACATCTGACAGAACCCACCGCCGGAGAGATTTTTCTCATGGAAAAGGATATCACACATGCAAGGGGAAAAAATCTCCGGGAAATCTACCGGGAAATGCAGATGATTTTTCAGACACCGGCAGAATCCTTTGACCCCAGATGCACTCTTGGGGACGGAATCGGGGAAAGTCTCCGGAATATGGGGATAAGTAAGAAGGAAACCAGGAACCGTGTGGAAAAGCTTCTGCTTACCTGCGGACTGACTCCGGAATATGCAGATCGGTATCCCCATCAGGTCAGCGGAGGAGAGTGCCAGAGAGCGGCTATTGCCAGAGCTTTGGCTGTGGAACCCAGAGTGCTGATCTGTGATGAAGCAACCAGCGCCCTGGATGTGACTGTGCAGAAACAGATCATGGAGCTGCTTCAGAAGTTAAAAAAAGAAAACCAGCTGTCCTTTCTTTTTATCTGCCATGACCTGGCCCTTGTCCAGCTGTTCTGCGACCGGGTGATCGTGATGCATGACGGACATGTGGAAGAGGAAGGGACACCGGAAGAGATCATTGAGCATCCGAAGACAGAGTATACGGAGCAGCTGATCCGGTCAGTGCTGTGATAATGACAGATAAAAACAAAAGAACGAAGCCCTCAGTAGTGTGAAGACTGAGGGCTTTTTTGCAGGTTACACGTTGACGCATTTTCCCTCACCCGATATAATTAAAAAAGAATCGAAACCGGATGAAAACGGAATAAATATAGAGGAGACCACGAAAAATGGCAGAAAATTTACAGATCAGACTGGCAGATCCCGGTGAGGCGGATCGTCTGGCAGAGATCGAGGCAATCTGTTTTCCACCTGCGGAGGCAGCAAGTCATGAGGAAGTTGTGAAGCGTATGGGAGCATTCCCGGAGAATTTCGTTGTAGCAGTAAAGGATGAGCAGATCGTAGGCTTTATCAACGGAGGAACCACAGATAAACCAGTACTCCCGGATGAATTTTATCATGATATCACGCTTCACAGAAAGGACGGGGACATCCAGACGGTATTCGGACTGAATGTGATCCCGGAATACCGTCATCAGGGGATCGCCGGAGAGCTTGTGGAATATTTCAAGGAGCTTGCGAAAGAGCGCGGAAAAAAAGCTCTGATCCTTACCTGCAAGGAGCATATGATCCCATTCTATGAGAGCCACGGACTGAAGAAGCTGGGTGTGGCAGATTCCTGTCATGGCGGAGCAACCTGGTATGATATGCAGATCTGGTTCTGAGAAATGAAGACAGTAACAGAAGAAAAAAGAAGAGTCAGCTGCAAAAACGAAGGTCAGCTGAATAAGAAACCAGAGGAAAAATAAATGAGAATACGAATGTACAATGTGGGGTTCGGAGACTGTTTCTGTATCCGTGACAGAAAAAGCAGCCTGCTTGTGGATTTCGGGGCAGCCAACAGCAAGATCGAAGGGCGGCCACGGAGAGAGGTTTTTGATGTGATCATCTCAGATCTTACCACTATCCGCAAAAAAAATCTGCTTCTGACACATTTTCATCCGGACCATGTTTCCGGATTGCTTTATATGATGCGTTACCGAAGAGATGCCTACGAATTTGAAAAGATCTATCTTCCGGATGTATTTTCCAGTCCGGAAATGAAATACACACTGGCGCTTCTGCTCCTTGCGGATGTGACAAAAAAGGCCAGCCTTCCCGGAAGACGTGTCAGCCTTTTTGCCCTTGCAGAAGCTCTTTGCGCCAGAAGGGTAAAGATCGACCTTTTATCCAGAGGCTCAGAGTTTGAGGGAAAATATACAGCGCTCTGGCCGGATCTCAGGGAAGTCAGCCGGGAAACGGAGGGCGTATTTAATTCCCTGATCGAGAATCATGAAAATGCAATGACCGAGCTTGTGAACATTGCGGAGGAGGTACGTCAGCTGTTCCTGTCCATGACAGAGGAGATGCCGGAAGCAGAGCAGAAATCTGCTCCACTGTCTGAGGCATCTTTGGTGGAAGAGGATACAGAGGAATCCGAGCGCTCTTTGACAGGACAGACAGAGCCTGGTGGGGAAAACGAAGGATATACGCAGGAGAAGCTGGAGCTTATAATGGAAGATACAGGCGCAGCAGCTGAGGATACAGCAGAGGTTCCGGAAGAAGCCGAAAAAGAGAGAGCACGTCGCCTTAAACCGGAAAAGCTGGAAAAGAAATTCCGTGAATTACAGGCAACCGAAGAATTTCAGGCACTTCTGGAAAGTGCGGAAAAACAGGGGCATTTTCTGCGTCAGTTCCGCCACAAGATCAGTCTGGCATTTCAGAATACTGGCGACGGAGAGCTGAATCTTCTGTTTACCGGAGATGTACAGCCACAGTACATGAGGATGATCGCAGAAAACTATGATGGGAGGATTCCGCTTCATGAGCATTACTGGTGTATCAAGGTACCACATCATGGTACGGAATCCCATTTCTTTGATTTCAGCAGCTTCTCCCCGGAGAATATGATGATCCCCAACGGAGCCTACTACGACAACAGCAAGAAGAAATCCAAGAATCAGCGCACTTCCATGCAGTATGGCGGTTTATTTTATATTAATGACGCGCATATGTATTGTTCCAACTGTGACTGCTGTGACAGCTATGAGAACGGATGCTCCTGCAGGGAGTATGATGTGATATCACCATCGTATTATAAAGATATCTGATCATGTTACAGATGGATTTCTGTTGAGTTATATACGATCCGGTCATTCATGCAGACAAAGAAGACGGTAATTTCTTTGTCTGCGTTTTTGTTAAAAAGACAGGATGTACATGTGGACAGAGGAAAAGAGATACAGGAGGAAAAGTTTTGAAACAGATCGCAGACCTGCACATACATTCCAGATATTCCATGGCAACCAGCAAAGATGGCACGCCGGAGATGCTGGATCTCTGGGCGCGGAAAAAAGGGATTACACTCCTTGGAACCGGAGATATGACACATCCCATCTGGCGGCAGGAGTTGAAGGCGAAGCTGATCCCTGCAGAACAGGGACTGTTCCGGCTGAAAGATGAATATGTTTTGCCGGAGGCGTCACGCTATCCTGAAAAAGCACCCAGATTTGTATTGTCCGGTGAGATCAGTTCCATCTATAAAAAAGGCGGAAAAACCAGGAAGGTGCACAGCTTGATCCTGCTTCCGGGATTCAATGAGGCAGATGCTTTTGCCGCAAGGCTGGAAAAGATCGGAAATATCCATTCAGACGGACGTCCTATTTTGGGGCTGCCCTGCCATGATCTTCTGGAACTGATGCTGGAGGTCAGTGAGGAGGGTATCTATATTCCCGCGCATATCTGGACCCCACATTTTTCCCTGTTTGGAGCGAAGTCCGGATTTGACACCATAGAAGAATGCTTTGAAGAACTGACACCTTACATCCATGCCCTGGAGACAGGACTTTCTTCAGATCCGGCGATGAACTGGCAGATCTCGGCGCTGGATGGCTATCAGCTGGTGTCCCATTCGGATGCACATTCACCGTCGAAGCTGGGAAGGGAAGCGGATCTTCTGGATATAGAGCTTTCCTATCAGGGATTGTGGGATGCAGTGCAGAACGGAAAAGGTCTTGAAGGGACGATTGAATTTTTTCCGGAAGAAGGAAAGTATCATTTTGACGGGCACCGGAAATGCGGTGTGTGCCTGAGCCCGAAAGAAGCAGAGATGTATAACGGTATCTGCCCGGTCTGCGGAAAGAAGCTGACTATGGGTGTGGATCACCGGATCCTGCAGTTATCTGACCGTGATGAGAGTTCAGCGGCCATGCCGGAAAGCGGCCGTCCTTATGAAAGCCTGATGCCGCTGCCGGAGGTGATCTCCGCATGTGTGGGATTTTCCACGGCAAGCAAAAAAGTTCAGGGACAGTACGAGGCGCTGCTTGAAAGACTGGGTGCGGAATTTACCATATTAAGAGAGGTTCCGCCGGAAGATATCCGAAAAGCCGGCGGAGAAGTTCTGGCGGAAGGCATCCGGCGGCTCCGTGCAGGAGAAGTGGTGCGGAAACCGGGATCTGACGGGGAATATGGAAAAATAGAATTGTTTTAAGCGAATCAGGTAAGTCCTCTGCAGGATTGCGAATATCGGCTTGATCCAATTAAGAAAATTTCTGAAATGGTGTGAAAAGAAGCAGCTGTTAAATATTTATGTATTGTGAAGAGTATTGCCGGTCATAGCGTGAGCTGCAAAAGGTAAAAGGCGATAATGATAAAGGATTGGAGCAGGATAGAGATCATGAAAGAAAAAATCGGCATTATATCAGACACTCACGGTCTTTTGCGGCCGGAGGTACTGGAAATCTTAAAAGACTGCAAATACATTCTTCATGCCGGAGATGTCAATAAAGATGAGATCCTGGATGTACTGCGTTCCATGGGGAATCTCTATGTGGTCCGTGGAAATAATGATAAAGACTGGGCGGAAAATCTCCGCACCAGTCTAAGCTTTACCATTGGCGGCGTAAAATTTTTTATGGTTCATAACAAAAAAGACGTTGCGTGGGAGCTGGGGGACACACAGGTGGTCATCTTCGGGCATACTCACAAATATTTTGAGAAGATGATCGATGGCAGACTGTGGCTGAATCCGGGAAGCTGTGGAAGAAGCCGCTTTGGCGGAGAGGTTACCATGGCGGTGATGACTGTGGAGGATGGCAAATATCAGGTGGAAAAAATCATTTTGGCGGAAAATTCCAGGAAATGATCATAACCCTGTTTATAGATCCTTTTATGCAGAGCTGTTTCTGTAGATTACTGGAATACGCTGATGCATAAAAGGATTTTTTGTATTTTATTGGATACAATCCTTGTAATTTTGGATTTGTAGCGTATAATAAAAAAACGTTTAAAACAAAAGTGGTCTTACCACTTTTGAAAAATTCGTTTGAGCGCAGACTTTGAACGCAGCTGCGTTCATGAGTATGCAGTAAAGCAAAATGTGAATATGCGCTTTACATGAATCAGGAGGGATGCAACATGAAGCATGTGCAACAGTTCAGCATCATCCTGTTGATTTCCGTCATTGGAGAATTACTGAAAACCTTTCTTCCACTTCCGGTACCGGCCAGTGTCTATGGATTGATCATTATGCTGGTGGCTTTGCTCACAGGTATTCTGAAGCTGGATCAGGTCAAAGGTGCGGCAGATTTTCTGGTTGAGATCATGCCGGTGATGTTTGTGCCGGCTGGTGCGGGACTGATCACAGCCTGGAGTACTCTGAAACCGATCTGTGTACCGGTTCTCATCATGACGTTTATCAGCACGGTGATCGTAATGGTCGTAACAGGAAAAGTAACACAGGGAGTGATCCGTATGGGAAAGAGAGGAACTGAAAAATGATGGAATTCATAAAAAACTCCGCATTTTTCGGAGCAATGATAAGTCTGATCGCCTATGAGATCGGTCTGATCCTGAAAAAGAAGTTTAAAATGGCGATCTTTAATCCGCTTTTGATCTCGATCATCTGTGTTATCGGTGTTCTTTTGATCTTCCATATTGATTATGATGATTACAATGAAGGTGGAAAATATATCAGCTATCTGCTGACCCCGGCAACAGTCTGTCTGGCAGTGCCCCTTTATGAGCAGATCCATCTGCTGAAAAAAAATCTCAAGGCAGTGGCTGTCGGGATCTTTTCCGGAACGCTGGCCGGGCTTTGCAGCATTCTGCTTATGGCGAAATTGTTTGGCTTTGATCATCAGGAATATGTCACTATGCTTCCGAAGTCTATCACAACTGCCATCGGAATGGGTGTTTCCGAGGAGCTTGGCGGTATCGTGACCATCACCGTTGCCGTGATCATCATCACAGGAGTTCTGGGAAATATGCTCGCAGAGGTTGTCTACAAGATCGCAAAGATCGAGGAGCCGATTGCAAGAGGTCTTGGACTTGGAACATCTGCCCATGCTATCGGAACAGCCAAAGCCATGGAGCTTGGCCCGGTAGAAGGAGCCATGAGCAGCCTTGCCATTGCCGTAGCCGGATTGCTTACGGTTGTAGGAGCGTCTGTGTTTGCGGGAATGATGTAAAAGGAGATATCATTGGGGATTTCAAATGCCCTTTCAAAGTGTCACATTTTACAAGTCTGTCGTTTACGGCAGGCTTTTTTTGTGGATCTTAAAGACGAACATATTTTTGTATAAAATAAACAAATGTTCGGAAAAACCATATTTGTACCGTTTTATTGGACTAAAAATGAGCTATAATGCAAACATACAGAAAATATGTTTGGAAAATATGTTCGATAAATCGTGAGACGAACATAGGACAGGGAGGATGGATCTTATGTGGAATACAGAGAGCAGCAGGAAGGCAGTATTGGCAGAAGGAAGATATGTGGAAGCTGAGAACGGACATTGCGGCAGACAGAAGCTTTCCTCAGGAATGGCAATGGTACTGGGCGCACTTCTTACAATGGAGATCATGCTTGGCGGGGCGATGCTGTTTAATTTTGATTTCCGCGGAGCAGATATCGTTGCTGTTGTATTGTCATTCATGGTATTATATTTTGCAGTGGTAGCATCACTGACAGACAAGTAGCAGAACGGAGGAGAAAGGATGCCAAGGGTCTTTAACCAGAAGATTAAAATTTTATATCTGATGCGCATTTTTCTGGAGCAGACGGACGAAGAGCATCCGATGTCTGTGAAGGAGCTGATCGCCTATCTGAATAGTCTGGGGATCAGTGCAGAGCGTAAGACTGTCTATGATGATATTGAAACCCTGCGGAATTTTGGAATGGATATCCTGAACCGGCGGGAGCACCCGGCCGGTTTTTATCTTGCCAGTCGGGAATTTGAGCTTCCGGAGCTGAGACTTCTGGTGGATGCAGTACAGTCCTCCAGATGTATCACTAATGGGAAATCCCGACAGCTGATCAGGAAGCTGGAGAGCCTTGCCAGTGTTTATGAGTCCAGACAGCTGCGGCGACAGGGATTTGCAGAGAACCGTATCCGGACTATAAACGAGAATGTGTATTACAGTATTGATATGATCCAGCGTGCATTAACTGAGGACAGGCAGATTTCTTTTCAATATTGTGAATGGACTGTGGAGAAGAAACTGCGTCCGGAGAATGAGGGAGAACGATATTCGGTCAGTCCCTGGGGACTTGTATGGCAGAATGAGGAGTATTATCTGATCACTTACGACGAGAAGTGTGGAAGGGTTAAGCAGTATCAGGTAGATAAGCTCCAGCAGATCCGTATAGAGAAGGAGGTGCGACGCGGCAGAGAATTTTTTGAGAATTATGATATAGGGGAGCTGACATCCAGGACCTTCGGGATATTTGGCGGCAGAGAAGTAACCATATGTCTGGAAGCACATAACCGCTTGGTCGGGGTGGTGCTGGATCGGTTTGGCAGAGATATTATGATACACAGGAAGGATCCTGAACATTTCAAAACACTGGTTCGTGTAAATATCAGTGACCAGTTCTTTGGCTGGATAGCCAGTCTTGGCCCGGATGCGGTGATCGCGTCACCGGATGAGGTTCGCGATAAGTACCGGGAATTTCTTGAGAAAAGTCTTTCTAATTACAAATGATAAATATATGATAAAGAAAATCTGTATATAATAAAGATTCAGGAAAATTCACTCCTGAGTCTGCAGGTTTTCAACAGAAATAATATATAAAAAATAAATGAAAACAGTCAAAAATGAGAAAAATCATATAATAGCTGCATCTGAAATATAAAAATAATATAGATAGCATATGTAAAAAAGATAATAGACATCGCGATGTTTAAGTGCTATAATGCTTTCGACTCTTAGGAGGGAATAAATTTTGCCATTTCAGGCAGATTACGGACGGTGAAGATATGACTGTAAAAGCAAGAATGCTGAAGCTTCTGGAGCAGCACGAGAATGAACTGATATCCGGAGAGGCGGCAGCAGCAGAACTAAACTGCACACGGGCAGCCATCTGGAAAGCTGTGAAATCCCTTCGTGAAGAGGGATATACCATAGAAGCTGGACCAAACAAAGGCTATGTGCTTCGAGGAGGCAGCCGTTTATCGGAAGAAGGAATACGGCTTTACCTCGATCATCCGGATGTCCCTGTAAAAATATACAGAGAACTGGATTCTACAAACCGGGCAGCCAAGGAGGCTGCATTTTCAGGAGAAGCAGGTCATGGTGCACTGATACTGGCGCGCAGACAGAAAAGCGGAAGAGGCCGAAGAGGCCGAAGTTTTTATTCTCCTGAAAATGCAGGACTTTATATGAGTATCGTTCTAAGACCTGACCGAACTCTGAAGGAAGGACTCCTGATTACTACAGCTGCGGCAACTGCAGTGTGCCGTGCAGTGAAGAAAATCTGCGGGATCGACCTTGGGATCAAATGGGTCAATGATCTGTATCTTCATAATAAGAAAGTATGTGGGATACTGACAGAGGCTGTTACAGACTTTGAAAGCGGGAACATTGAGTTTGCAGTTGTAGGAATTGGTTTGAATCTGTATATGCCGGAAGATGGGTTTCCTGAAGATATACAGGAAACAGCTGGAGCATTATTTGAAAACAGGAATGACGCAGAGCATATAAACTGCAGTATTCTTGTGGCGGAGATCGTCAATCAGCTTCTCATGGAAGTGGAGACTCCGGGACTTTCCAGAGAATATACAGAAAATAATATCATTCCTGGAAACATGATCGTGATCACAGACGGACAGTGTACAAGGGAAGCTTATGCAGAATCCATAGCACCAGATGGAAGGCTTCTTGTGAGAGAACAGGATGGTTCAGAAACCCTGCTTTCTTATGGAGAAGTATCTGTACGCAGGAAGTCGGATCAAGGTTAATTGAAATGAATTGTATATTTTGTATAAAAAACAGATTCTTTTTTGTGCAAAACAGGCAAAAATAATATTGACATTCTGGAAATGCGGAGTAAAATAAAGTCAACTACAAGGCGTGGTCATACCAATTATAAAAAGATACGATCAGCGCCAAGAGAAAAGGAGGGAGAAAAACGGGAGATTTATCAAGTACACTGGCAGAAGAACTAAACAGTAAGACAGCCTTTACCATTCCGGCGTTTGGTGGAATACCAATTGCAGAATGCGTGGTAGTCACATGGGTCATCATGGCGGTTCTTGTGATTCTGTCTCTGATCTTAGTTCGGAATCTCAGTGTGGAAAATCCGGGTAAGAAGCAGCTGCTTCTGGAGACCGGGGTAAGTTTTCTTCAGGATTTCTTCATGGGTATCCTTGGAGAAGAAGGCAAACAGTATGTGCCTTATTTGATGTCAACCGTAATTTACATCGGAATAGCCAATATCGCAGGCGTATTTGGTTTTACACCACCAACGAAGGACATGAATGTTACCATTGCGCTGGCGCTGATGAGCATTATTCTGATCGAGTATGCAGGCTTTCATAAAAGGGGACTGAAGGGTTTCCTGAAAAGCTTTGCGGAGCCGGTTCCGATCATGCTTCCGATCAACATTCTGGAAATAGCGATCAGACCTACATCTCTCTGCATGCGGTTGTTCGGTAATGTTCTGGGAAGCTTCGTAGTTATGAAGCTGCTGGAGTTTGTTTGTCCGGCCATTCTTCCCATACCATTCAGCCTGTATTTTGATTTCTTCGACGGATTCATACAGGCGTATGTATTTGTATTCTTAACATCCTTGTTCATTAAGGAAGCAATTGAGTAGTGAAGCGGAAGATCCGCTTGATCTAAAAATGAAAAAAATTGTATTTTACAGGAGGAAAAAACTATGTTAATCGCAATTGGTGCAGCTATCGCAGTTCTTACAGGTATTGGAGCAGGTATTGGTATCGGTCTTGCAACATCTAAAGCAGTAGAAGCTATCGCAAGACAGCCAGAGGCAGAGAGCAAGATCAGTAAAGCACTTCTTCTTGGATGTGCTCTTGCAGAGGCAACAGCTATTTACGGTTTCGTAATCGGTCTTCTGATCATCATCATGCTTGGCTAATAGGTAAAGACGAGATACTAATTCAGGATTAAGAGAGGCAGGTGGACCAGGTGATTAAAATTGATATCAACCTTGTCTTTACTATTATAAACCTGATCGTTCTTTATCTTTTAATGAAGAAGTTCCTTTTCGGCCCGATCATTGGTGTTATGGAGAAGAGAAAAGCTATGATCGATGAGCAGTTTGCTTCAGCAGAGAAGACAACCACTGAAGCAAACCAGCTGAAAGGACAGTATGAGGATGCACTGAAATCTGCGAAGGAGGAATCCTTCAGTATTGTAGAGCAGGCTAAGGACGAGGCAAAAGTACAGGCAGACAGCATCGTGAAGAGAGCTAATGATCAGGCTGGTCAGATTCTTGAGAAAGCAAGAAGAGATATCAGCACTGAGCAGGAAGCTGCTATGAAAGCGATGGAAGGCAAAGTGGCTGAGCTGGCAATGGATGCAGCATCCAGAATCATGGGAAAAAAGAACGACGAAGCACAGGATATGTCCCTATATGACCAGTTTTTAGAAGGAGCAGGTGATCCTCATGACAGAGACGTCCATTAATTATGCAAAAGCATTATACGGTCTTTCTGTCCCGGGGGAGGCAATCTGCGAAACAGGAAGGATTTTTAAGAATACACCTGAGATAGGTAAGATGCTTGAAAATCCACTTGTTTCCCTCAAAGAAAAAGAACAGGTAATAGAGCGGGTTTTTCCGCAGGAAATGAAGAGTTTTCTTAAAGTAACGTGTAAGTATCAGAAGATTGACAGAATCGGAGAGATCCTTGAAGCTTATGATGCTTACAGCCGGGAACAGAA
Source organism: Blautia sp. RTP21359st1_E11_RTP21359_211015 (assembly GCF_040910705.1). Taxonomy (NCBI): domain Bacteria; kingdom Bacillati; phylum Bacillota; class Clostridia; order Lachnospirales; family Lachnospiraceae; genus Blautia; species Blautia sp. RTP21359st1_E11_RTP21359_211015. The sequence goes on along the minus strand of NZ_JBDGAB010000036.1, from coordinate 21,134 downwards.
AGGAATTCTCAAGGCAGAGCTTCTTTATGTAACACGTCCTGCCGAAGAGCAGGAAAATAAGATGAAGGAGTTTCTCCGTAGCCAGTTTTCTGCCAGAGAAGTGGAACTTACCCTTACAGAGGATAAAAGCCTTGTAGGTGGATTTGTTCTCAGGGCAGGAGATCGTGAGTACGACTGGAGCCTCATCGGACGTTATAAGAAACTGAAACAGAAATTAACCCGGAGGTGAAATTGAATTGGGTGCAATAAATCCAGATGAAATCATTTCGATTCTCAAGGAAGAAATAAAGAACTATGACGAAATCAGCAAGGACCAGGAAGTAGGCACTGTCATCTCCGTGGGAGATGGTATCGCAACTGTTTATGGCATCGATCATGCCATGTACGGTGAGGTCGTGACCTTCGAGAATGGTCTGAAAGGTATGGTACAGGATGTCCGTGCCAACAGCATGGGATGTATTCTTTTCGGAAAGGATACAGGAATCAAGGAAGGCACCAAGGTTGCCAGAACTGGCAAGCAGGCAGGTATTCCGGTAGGGGATAAATTTATCGGAAGAATCGTGAACGCACTTGGTGAGCCTATTGATGGAAAGGGAGAGATCCAGGCAGAGGAATACCGCCCGATCGAGAACCCGGCTCCTGGAATCATCGACCGTAAGTCTGTAACTGTACCTCTGGAAACAGGAATTCTTTCCATTGATTCCATGTTCCCGATCGGCCGTGGACAGCGAGAGCTGATCATCGGCGACAGACAGACAGGTAAAACATCCATCGCAACCGATACGATCATCAACCAGAAAGGTAAGGATGTGATCTGTATCTATGTTGCCATCGGACAGAAAGCTTCTACCGTTGCAAAGGTAGTTTCCAATCTTGAAAAATACGGTGCAATGGAGTATACAACCGTATTCTCCGCAACAGCCAGCGACTGTGCACCGCTTCAGTATATTGCTCCTTATGCTGGTACTGCTCTTGCAGAGTATTTCATGTATCAGGGTAAAGACGTACTGATCGTATATGATGATCTTTCCAAGCATGCAGTGGCATATCGTGCATTGTCACTTCTGCTTGAGCGTTCTCCGGGACGTGAGGCATATCCTGGTGACGTATTCTATCTTCATTCCAGACTTCTGGAGCGTTCCAGCCGTCTGAGTGAAGAGGCAGGCGGCGGATCCATTACGGCACTTCCGATCATCGAGACACAGGCCGGTGATGTATCTGCATACATTCCTACAAACGTAATTTCCATCACAGATGGTCAGATCTTCCTGGAAAGTGATCTGTTCTTCTCAGGTATGCGTCCGGCAGTCAATGTTGGTCTTTCCGTATCCCGTGTTGGTGGTGCTGCACAGACCAAGGCTATGAAGAAAGCTTCCGGTAGTGTACGTATCGACCTGGCACAGTACAGAGAGATGGAAGTGTTCACCCAGTTCAGTTCAGATCTGGATGAGGCTACAACTGCACAGCTGAAATACGGAAGCTGTCTGATGGAGCTTCTGAAACAGCCGCTCTGCAGCCCGTTAAGTCTTCATCAGCAGGTAATTACTCTCTGCGTTGCGACTCACAAGCTGATGGTAGATGTAGAAAAGAAAGAGATCAAGAAATATCAGAAGGATCTTCTGGAGTACTTTGATAATGTATATCCTGAGATCGGCAAAGAGATCGAGACTACAAAGCAGCTCTCTGATGAGCTTGTAGAGAAAATCGTAAAGGCGGCAGAAGAATTCAGAGATAAGAGCAGGTAGGTGTTGATATGGCAAATGCAAAAGAAATACAGACTCGTATGAAAAGCATTCAGGACACCATGAAGATCACCAATGCGATGTACATGATTTCTTCTTCCAAGATGCAGAAGGCCAAGAAGATCCTGCAGGACACGGAACCATATTTCTATAATATGCAGGCTGCCATTGCCAGGATCCTCCGTCATATGCCGGACATCCAGCATCCTTTCTTCAGTGAGCGTCATCTTGTTCCGAAGGATGAAAGAAAGGTAGGTACCATTGTCATTACAGGTGATAAAGGTATGGCTGGTGCATACAATCATAATGTACAGAAAATGACAGAAGATTTCATGGAAGAGGTACCGGGACATCACAAGCTGTATGTCCTTGGTATGGTAGGGCGTCAGTATTTCGGCAAGAGAGATGTGGATATGGACGGCGGTTTTCATTATACCGTGCAGAAGCCGACTATGCACAGAGCACGCCTTATCACGGAAGAGATCGTACGGGCATTTCTTGAAAGAGAGCTGGATGAAATTCACATTGTCTATACACAGATGCTGAATGCGATGGCAATGGAAAATGTGAATATGCAGCTTTTACCGCTGAAAAAGGCTGATTTTAAGGTGGGTCAGATCCCGGCAGATATTTATCAGGAGGAGATCGTGTTATCTCCGTCTGCAGATGTGCTTCTGGATACTATGATCCCCAACTACCTTACAGGTGTGATCTATGGATGTCTTGTAGAGGCATATGCCAGTGAGAACAGTGCGAGAATGACAGCAATGCAGTCCTCTACAGATAGTGCGAAGGCGATGCTGAAGGATCTTTCCATTCAGTATAATCGTGCACGTCAGGCTGCGATCACCCAGGAGATCACTGAGGTTATCAGCGGTGCTAAAGCACAAAAAAGGAAGTGATGACTATGAATAAAGGTAAGATCGTACAGGTTATGGGACCTGTTGTAGACGTTGTTTTTGAAGACGGACAGCTTCCGGATATCAAGGATGCCCTTGAAGTCGAGAACAACGGTAAGAGATGCGTTATGGAGGTGTCCCAGCACCTTGGAAATAATATCGTACGCTGCATCATGCTGGGAGCCAGCGAGGGCCTGCAGCGAGACAGAGAAGTAACAGCTACCGGAAGCGGTATCAAGGTTCCGGTTGGAGATAAAACACTTGGTCGTCTGTTCAACGTTCTTGGAGATACCGTAGATGGCGGTGATTCTCTGGACGGTGAAGAGCATTGGGTCATCCATCGTGATCCGCCTTCATTTGAGGAGCAGAAACCGGCAGTTGAGATCCTGGAAACAGGTATCAAGGTTATCGATCTTCTTGCTCCATATGCAAAAGGTGGTAAGATCGGTCTGTTCGGTGGTGCCGGTGTTGGTAAGACAGTCCTTATCCAGGAGCTGATCCAGAATATCGCTACCGAGCATGGTGGATATTCTATTTTCACCGGTGTCGGTGAGCGTTCCCGTGAGGGTAATGACCTTTGGACAGAGATGAAGGAATCCGGTGTTCTTGAAAAGACAGCCTTAGTGTTCGGACAGATGAACGAGCCGCCTGGAGCACGTATGCGTGTTGCTGAGACAGGACTTACCATGGCAGAGTATTTCCGTGATCAGGAGCACAGAGATGTACTTCTTTTCATTGATAATATCTTCCGTTTTGTACAGGCAGGATCTGAGGTTTCCGCTCTGCTTGGACGTATGCCGTCCGCAGTAGGATATCAGCCTACACTGGCAACTGAGATGGGTGAGCTTCAGGAGAGGATCGCATCTACCAAGGAAGGTTCTGTTACATCTGTACAGGCAGTATATGTACCGGCCGATGACTTAACTGACCCGGCTCCGGCAACAACATTTGCCCATCTGGATGCAACAACCGTTCTTTCCCGTAAGATCGTTGAGCAGGGTATTTATCCGGCCGTAGATCCGCTTGAGTCTACTTCCCGTATCCTGGAGGCAGATATTGTTGGTGAGGAACATTACGAGGTTGCACGTAGAGTACAGGAGATCCTTCAGAAATATAAAGAACTTCAGGACATCATTGCTATTCTTGGTATGGAGGAGCTCTCAGAGGAAGATAAGCAGACAGTATTCCGTGCAAGAAAGATCCAGAAGTTCCTTTCCCAGCCGTTCCATGTAGCTGAGAACTTCACCGGTATCAAAGGTAAATATGTACCTCTGAAAGAGACGATCCGCGGATTTAAGGCGATCATTGACGGCGAGATGGATGATTATCCGGAGAACGCATTCTTTAATGTTGGAACCATTGATGATGTAATTGCAAAAGCAAAAGCCGAGGAGAACCGGCAGTAAGGAGCAGCTATGAGTGAGACATTTGGCCTGGAAATATATGCCAGCAATAAACTGGCTTATGCAGGACGTGCTCAGAAGCTTATTATCCCGGCAGTGGATGGTGAGCAGGGATTTCTTGCCCATCATGCGAATGTTGTAGCTGCCATCATTCCCGGTGAGATGCGTTTTGAGGATGCTGACGGTAATGAGTATGTGTTTGCTGTGAGCAGCGGATTTGTTGAGATGATCAATAACCGTGCCAAGCTGTTCTGCCTCAGCGTAGAGAGTCCGGACGAGATTGATATCCGCCGTGCTCAGGAAGCAAAGGAACGTGCAGAAGAGCAGCTTCGTCAGAAACAGAGCATCCAGGAGTATCATATGAACCAGATGGCACTTGCGAGAGCGATGACACGTCTTAAAGTAACACATAAGCAGTAAATTTAAATCATATAAAAAGATCCATTGTCAGGAAACTGGCAGTGGATCTTTTTTTCTCTGTTATTTTGTGGATGAAGCAGGATTAGATTCGGTATTTTCCGGATCAGTAATAGAAGAAGCTTCAGAAGCTGTATCTTTGTCTGAGTTATCAGAAGTATGAACAGGCTTTTCTGTCAGCTGCTGATATGGACGGTAGGGTTCCCAGTAATGTTCATCTTTTGTTTCGGTTTCCTGTTTCAGTTTCTTTTTCTGCTGAGTAAGAAGATAAATACCTGCAGCAATGATACCTACAGCAATGACGATCTGCGGAAGGCTGTTGCAGATATTGTATACATAGTCGGCCATATTATTCGGTATAATGAAGTACAGAAGACTTGTGAAACGACTCCACAGGATGCAGATACCAAACAGGATCAGAACCCATGCAGCTGCACTCTGATGTTTTTGTAAGAATTTTCCCATATCACCGGAAAACTGATCCATGTGAAGAATGTAATTATCCTCTACAGAGTAGAATTCTTCTTCTGACAGGGATTTCAGATTATGGACATTAAAAAAACTATAGAACCATATCACCGGGAGAAACATGGCCAGCCATCCAAGACCGGTTATGGATGCCAGTGCGATCGATCCCCAGAACAGCAGCATAATGCTAAGTCCCTGTTTTTTAAATCCCATGTACATTTCCCCGGCACCGGGGATCAGGGAAAAGATAAATACCCAGAAACCATGTTTTTGTTTTTTCATAAATTTACTTGCCTCCGTTTATAATTTTATTCGTAAGATCGTTCAGATTATTACTGATCTTCTGAGAATGTTCACTGAGCTGGGAACCTACCTGCATGGAAAGCTGGTTTAGGCCGGAACCAATGCCAAGGGATGAAGAAATCTTAACTTTTGTTTCCGGTGAAGGATGAAGAGCCGTAAAATCTGTCTGAGATACAGAAAAAAGCATGATCAGCGCAACACCCATGCCTACGGCAGTCCGTAAGCCTGCACAGAGAAGCTTCATCCAATAAGCAGTTTCATGTATTTTTCTGGAAGCCTGAACTTCCGGAGAAGCTGCTTTTTTTAGAATTTCATCCTGCAGATAGGATGGAGCATACTCAGAAGCGGCATCCTCATTCTGAAGAAGTTCATCCAGACAGAAGTCACATTGCTCCATATGCTCCAGAAAATGGATCATTTCATCCGTATTCATGGTTCCGTCCTGGAATTTCTGTAATTCATCCTGTGGTATGTGCATCTAATCACTCCTTTCCAGCAGTGCTTTCAGCATAGATCTGGACCGGTAGATCTGCGTCTGGACTGTTTTGATATTTTTATTCTGCGCTTTTGCAATTTCTGCGGCGGTTTTTTCTTCGCAGAAATGCTCAAGGGCAACCTCCCTGTAGGGGCTTTTCAGCGCTGAACATAAATGCCGGATCCGATCCTTGAAATCTTTGTCCAGAAATGCCTCCTCCGGGGAAAACTCTTTATCATGGAGCTGTTCAAAATAGGTGTCCTCTGTGGGAATGGTACGTCTGCCGGCTGCTTTCAGATGATCCAGACATTTTCTGACTGCGATCTTGCTGAGCCAGGCTTTTTCGTAGGTGCCATCAAAACGGGAGAGATTTTTGTAGGCGGAAAGAAAAACATCCTGTGTCAGATCCTCGGCGTCAAAGGGATTGCCCACCGATTTCAGACAAATGGAAAATATTAAGTTTTGGTATGTATGTATCAGATATTCCAGATATTCTTCCCGTGTAATGCAATCAGCTCCCTTCTCTTCCCGCTTCATTTATTATAACGCGGAACTTGAAGGAAAGCCTTCAGCTTTTATAGAAAAATATGTAAATCATTGGATAAATGCCGCTTTTATATAGCGGGGAGAGAAAATTTGGTCTATACTATAAGTCGTCAAAGCAGAGATGCAGAAAGGATGAGACAAATGACAGAGACGAAACGTTTATATTATGAAGATGTATATAAAAAAGAATTTACAGCCAAAGTCCTGGAGTGCAGAGAAGCAAAAAAAGGCTTTCATATCATTCTGGATGAGAGCGCTTTTTACCCGGAGGGCGGCGGACAGCCAAGCGATACCGGATATCTCAACGATGTGAAAGTAAAGGAAGTGCATGAAAAGGAGGGAGAACTTCTTCATTATACAGATCAGCCGATGAAAGCCGGAACAGAAGTACAGGGACGCATCGACTGGGCAAGAAGATTTGATCTGATGCAGCAGCATTCCGGTGAGCATATGGTGAGCGGACTGATCCACGAGGCTTACGGATACGATAATGTAGGCTTTCATATGGGAAGCGATACCATTACCATAGATCTGAATGGCCCGTTGGATGAGGCGCAGCTTGCTGAGATCGAGCGGAAAACAAACCAAAAGATATGGGAAGATACGCAGATAAAGATCATATATCCTACAGCGGAGGAACTGGAAAAAATCGACTACCGAAGCAAAAAAGAACTCACCGGTCAGGTGCGAATCGTAGAATTTCCAGGGGTGGATATCTGTGCATGCTGCGGAACTCATGTGACACATACCGGAGAGATCGGAATGGTGAAACTTCTTTCCGTGGAAAAATTTCGTGAAGGTGTCCGTATTGAGATGATCTGCGGAAAACGTGTGCTGGATTATCTGAACATGGTCAATGACCAGAACCACCAGATTTCTGTAAAGCTTTCCGCAAAAATGGATAAGACTGCGCAGGCAGTGGAACGCCTTCAGGAAGAGAATTTCCGACTGAAAGGACAGGTTGGGCAGCTGGTAGACGACATGTGCCGGAAAGAGGCAGAGCGTTATGCAGGAAGCGGAAGCGTTCTCATTTTTATGGATGGAATGGATGCAGACAGTGTGCGGAAGCTTGCAGACGCCGTGACACAGACCTGCCAGGGTTGCTGTGCGGTATTTTCCGGAAATGCAGACGGAAGCTACAAGTATGCAATGGGCGAAAAAGATGGCGATCTCCGTCAGTTTACAAAAGAGATGAATGCGAAATTAAACGGACGCGGAGGCGGAAAGCCGTTCTTTGTACAGGGATCGGTGCAGGCATCTGAGAAAGAGATCCGAAACTTTTTTGAACAGTGATGAAAATGTTTGGGGAATGTCATGCACATATATTTCTCAATGGCTATGATTACCGGAAAGCCGTTGAGACACAGAAAAACGGGCCCCGGGATGTACTGATCCGTGCTCATTTTGAGGAATACCGGAAAAGAGGAATCCGTTTTGTGAGAGACGGAGGAGATCATTACGGTGTGTCAAAACGGGCTGCCAGACTGGCCCCGGAATATGAAATTGACTATCGCACACCGGTTTTTGCCATTTATAAAGAGGGTCATTACGGGAAGATCGTTGGAAAAAGCTTTTCAGACATGAAGGAATATCACAGAAGAGTTCTGGAAGCTGCCGCTGAAGGTGCGGATTTTATCAAGATCATGACTACAGGGCTTCTGGATTTTGCAGATCACGGGAAAATTACGGGAACGCCGCTTTCAGCAACGGATGTGAAAGAAATGGTACATATTGCTCATGAAGAGGGATTTGCCGTGATGAGCCATACAAATGGATGCTATGGCGTACAGGCAGCAGTGGAGGCTGGTGTTGACAGTATTGAGCATGGGAACTATATGGATGATGAGACGATTTCCATGCTGGCAGACAGCGAAAGCGTGTGGGTTCCGACACTTGTAACTGTGCGGAATCTTAAAGGCTGTGGCAGATTTGAAGATACGATCCTTGCATCTATTATAAAGACAGGCGAGCAGAATCTGAAGAAAGCTTTTGAAAAGAAGGTTCATGTGGCAGTAGGAAGCGATGCCGGTGCATATCAGGTTCTTCACGGCCAGGGTGTACAGGATGAAAGCAGAGTTTTTTTTGATATACTGGGTGATACGCAGGCAGTACGAAGCTGGATGGAAGATGGAGAAAAAAGGATCCGTACCATCTTCCGTCACGGGTCTTCGAATTTAATACAGGTATAAATATTGGAGGTGCGTGATTTCGCAGGGTTGAAAGTAACCCGGAGATCGGCACCTTCTTCCATTCCGCTTGAGGAAAGGTTCGGAACGTTTTCACGGCTGCAGAGGATCTTTACGCCGTCGTATGTCTGGAGCAGCACGGTATTGGCGGTTGTGCCCAGGATCGTGCCGGTTACAGTAGAAGTAATGTTGCGTACTGAAAGTATGTCCGGATCCTCCCCGGTGATTCCACGGATCTTCATGCCGCTGGTGGATTCACCATTAAATTTACCGGTATAGATAATGTTTACATAAGATCCCGGAGCCATTCCTCCTTTGAAATATACAGGAACCGAGGAAAGTGAAACAGTCAGTTCCGATCCTGTGGTCTGCGGAATGACAGTCATTGTGCCGGTGCTGACATTTACGATCTTTGCACGGAGATGCTGCTCTTTTTTTTTCGGTTCAGGGGAAGGCGTAGGAGTTGCTGCAGGTACTTTCAGTGGATCCGTATCGGAGACACTGATCACTTTTGTGAAACTGCCGTCATACTGCTTGTCACCCACGAGTGTTTCGTTGATGAATTTACCGCGAAAATGGACATAGATCCACTTGCCGGCCTTGATGCCTTTTTGGTAGTATTGTCTGATACCGGTGACAGGGAAGGTTACGGTATTTCCCTTTTCTGTAACTATCACAAGGGCATTGGAGGTGAGTGATTTCACTTTGCCCTTTAAAGTGCGGTCCTCCAGAGGAGTTTCATTATGATATTTGTCGGTTATTTTGATGGGGGAAATGGCGCTGATATCTGTTCCGGAAAGCTGTCCCTGGTAGATCACACTGACCTGATCACTGGATACAACGCCGTATTTGCATTCAAGCCTTGTCTGGGAAACATCAAATACATAGGTTTCTCCATTGCTGGAAATCGTCAGGTGTGTACCGTCAAAATCCAGCAGTGTGCCGGTAAGCTCATCCATATAAACACGTTCTTCCGTGGAAGGCTCCTGATCTTCCTGTTCTGTGGAATCTGAAGCAGTAACGTCTGAAATTTTATCCTGAAGAGAAATAATATGATCATCGATCTGATCATTGCTGCAGCCTCCCGCAAAAAGGGAAAGGCCGAGAATCATACATGCAGCAGACAGTTTTTTCATTTGTGTCCTCCGACCCGGGATAACGGTCAGTCCTGTTTATCTGTAAGATCATGGGTTTCCGACGCCGGTATAAAGTCAAAGATCTGGCGGAAAGAATCCCATTGCTCACGGCTGTCGATTCCATGGTTGATCAGACCCGTGCATTCAGTACAGGCATTGGTATCCAGATAATTATCGTAATAAATATGATAGGGATTTTGGGTGTTTTTTTCCTGCGGATCGTTCATCGGATCAGTCTCCTTATTGATTGATAAGGATCAGTATATGAAGGCAGGAAAGATTTTATACATATTAAGGGTATTATAGCAAAAAGATTTTTTGATTTCTACAGGGATTTACGGAAAATCCATGCATTTACTGAAAACGTGTTCCTACAGGCTGAACACGGAACCAGTAGGTATAAGAATACTGAAATCCAAGAGAGCTGTAAAGCTTTTCTGCGGAAGTATTGTTTTTTACCACCTGAAGATAAGCGTGTCTGGCGCCTCTTTTTTTGCCCTCATTGAGAAGACCGGTACAGATCTGACGGGCATATCCTCTGCGGCGATAATCTTCACGCACATGAATGGCATAGATACCGATGTAGTCGCGATCCAGGATTCCAAGACCTGTGGCAATGATCTCGCCGTTTTTTGTTATGGAAGCGCAGACAGTTTCCTTAAGAATGGCACGGTACATGGAAGGAACGACGCTTCGATGGATCGGATTTGTAGTTCTTTTCAAGTCAAAAAGGCTGTGGATCCAGAAATCTGGAATTTCATTGGAAAAAAGCACATCGGTGACAGGCGCATCCAGAACGGCATTGTCCAGGTCTACAGTCATAACATTTGTTATGTGCTGAATGGAATAGCCCCTGTTTTCCAGCATATAGTCAAAATCCGGGGATACAAGGGGGCTGATCTTAAAGATCGCAGGAGTTCCCAGACGCTTATAGACCTGTTCGCAGTAGGGGATTTTTTCGCGCCATGGAAGTGTGGAGGTTCCGAACTGTTCCACACTGTTGGTCCTGTGCGTATAGAAATAAGAAAAACGTAAGATCCATCCGTCATAAAGTTCCATTTTATGGGAAGGCCATGCGTTCAGTGACATATCTTCGATTTTTTTGATCGTTGTTTCCATAGTATTACCTTTCTGATATGATCAATTTATAAAGTTTATCTGCCAGGATCTGATGCCCCTGTGGTGTGAGATGGATACCGTCAGAAGTTATTGATGCAGGCCCGGACCGTGCAGCTTCCTGATCCAGATCGTTCTGCAGCGGGAGAAAAACGGCGCCATGATCCTGACTGATCTTTTTAATATGCACGGACATCTGTGAAAGAAGGGGAGCCCAGGAAGCGTAGCAGCGTGGCCATGGAAAAACAAAAGGTTCCAGGAAATAGAGCTTTCGTTTCCGGGAGTTTGTGCAGGATAGCTTTTTTGCAAGGAGCTCATAACGGGTGACAAATTTGTTCATCAGATCTTGCTGTTGTGCAGATGAACGGCGGGTGTTCATCATGATCCCCACATCATTGATCCCGATCAGGACGGTAACAATATCCGGATCAGAGCTTTCCAACCAGAAATCTGTGTTCTGAAGAAGCCGTTCCAGGGTGAAACCATCAATACCTCTGTTTTCAATGGAAAATCGGTGATCTGTGTTATGAAGCAGACAGGAGAGCTGCTTCACATATCCTTTTCCAAGAGGATCTGCGGAGAAAAGCCGTCCGCAATCTGTGATACTGTCTCCGAGACACAAAATGCGAGTCATCCAATTCCTTCTTTCTGTTATACCGGGCGGATCATTATCCGCAGTCGATTATTTTCGTATTGGTGCTTTGATAGTAGCACTTACACCAGCAGTGGTCAAGCGTACGAAATACCGGAAAATGGGTAAAAAACGAATAAACGTGAAAAACATGAAAATTTTTTTAAAAAATTAAAAAAAGTACTTGCATTTTGAAAGAAAGTGTTATATACTAACGAAGTCGGTTGAGGGAAACAACAAAAAACGAAATCAAACGACAGAAACAAAAGAATATGGCCAGTTGGTCAAGGGGCTAAGACGCCGCCCTCTCACGGCGGAAACACGGGTTCGATTCCCGTACTGGCTATTAACTGAAAGCAATCAGAACATGTTTCTGGTTGCTTTTTTGTTTATGATCACAAATGGGGATTTTGGGAGGTTTTACTATGATCATTGATAATGTGTATGTTTTTACACCGGACAAAGCATTTGTAAAAGGCGGGATTATCCTGGATGGGGATAAGATCCGACAGGTTTATGAAGAAAAGGATGCGCCGCAGCTTAACGGGGATGTTCTAGACGGAAAAGGCTGCTACGCCATTCCGGGACTGATCGATCTGCATTTTCATGGATGCAAGGGAGATGATTTCTGCGACGGAGACAAGGCTGCGATCGGAAGGATCGCGGAATATGAGGCATCGGTAGGAGTTACAGCGATTGCACCGGCTACCATGACTTTACCGGTAGAGGAACTGGAGCAGATCCTCCATACAGCTGCAGAATATAAAAAAGAAACAAAGGACTGCCGTAAGGCGGATTTTCTGGGGATCAATATGGAAGGGCCTTTTATCAGCCCGGCGAAAAAAGGAGCACAGGACGCGAGGAATATCCTGCCATGTAATGTGGAAATCTGTGACCGTTTTTTAAAGGCCTCGGAAGGTCTGGTAAAATTTATAGGGATTGCACCTGAAGAAAGTGAGCATGCAGCAGAATTTATCCGGGAAGTTCATGAAAGGGTCAATGTTTCTCTGGCACATACCAATGCAGATTACGATACAGCAATGGAAGCATGCAGAGCAGGAGCAAACCATGCAGTCCATCTGTATAACGCAATGCCTGCGTTTACGCATCGTGCACCAGGTGTCGTAGGTGCTGTTTTTGATAATAAGGATGTTATGGCAGAGATCATCTGTGACGGGATCCATATCCATCCGTCTGTTGTTCGAGCTACCTTTCAGATGATGGGAGCTGACAGGATGATCCTGATCAGCGACAGTATGAGAGCTACCGGTATGCCGGATGGTCAGTATACACTGGGCGGACTGGATGTTAAGGTTGTGGGAAGACTTGCCACGCTGGTATCTGACGGTGCGATCGCAGGATCTGCCACAAATCTGATGGATTGTATGCGTACAGTTGTTAAAAAGATGGAGCTTCCGCTGGAAACAGCCGTGGCCTGCGCGACCATAAATCCGGCCAGAAGCCTTGGTGTGGAAGAACAGTACGGATCTCTGGAAGCAGGTAAAAAAGCTCATGTGGTACTGCTGGATCAGGATCTGGAACTGAAAGCAGTGATCAAGGACGGAGTAAAGATCCGATAAGCTCATAGAAGATAAAACGATAAAAAATAAAAAGAATTTCAGGAGCAGATGACAGCAAAATTGTGTCAGAATTTGTCGAACGAAAATGCTGGACAAAATGCTCCTGAAATTCTATAATTAATTTCACCAGAGATCTTCTGGTATCGATCACCGCCAGGTCAGGCGGGAAATCCCATTTTTATCATAACTGAATAAACATATATTTTAAGAAGGAAAGGGGGCGTGTATGTTTCTTTATGGAGAATTATCCGTGGTGATATCTGCGATGGCAGTCTGGATGGATCTTAAAGATGCATCTGTAGACAATGGATGGATCCTTTTTTCTTTTATGATCGGTTTCCTGATCCAGATCACAGAAAACGGGCCGAAAGGTGGAGTGATCTTTCTGGCAGGAGTGGCTGTGCCGGTGCTTCTTTTGGGAATCCTTTTTATATTCCATATGATCGGCGCCGGAGATATCAAGCTTCTGTGCGCACTTGGCGGGATCATGGGGCCGCGGACAGTTATGGAATGTATTGTTTATTCTCTGCTTGCAGGTGCAGGCATTTCTCTGGCAATTCTTATTTCTACAGGCGGTATCCGCCGACGATTCCTTTATTTATATCAGTATATGAATGAGTTTTACTGTACCGGTGAGATACGTCCTTATTACAGAAAGGGGATGAGCTTTCCGGAGAACTTTCATTTTACGGTACCCATATTTTTGAGTGCGGTGCTTTATGCAGGAGGTGTGTATTGAAGAAAAACATATTTGCGGTCTGTGATCTGGAGGTGGATTATGCTTTCAATTTTATGGATTATCTGAACCAGAAAAAGAATCTTCCGTTTGAGATCCAGGCATTTACCACGGCGGAAAGTCTCATTGCCTACGGAAAAGAAAATCATATTGAGTTGCTGCTGATTTCCGATAAAGCAATGCGAAAAGAAGTCCGTGACCTTGGTATCGGAAAGATCATCATTCTTTCAGAGGGTGTGCATCCTCCGGAACTGGATCAGTATTCAAGTGTGTATAAATATCAATCTTCCTCAGATGTGATAAGGGAGGTGATGGCCTGCTATGGAGAAGAGAAGTCTCTTGATCCGGTAACTTTTCCTGTGTTGAAAAAGACAATGGAGATCATCGGTGTTTTTTCTCCTCTTGGCAGGTGTCTGAAGACATCCTTTGCACTTGCGCTGGGACAGATACTGGCGAAAGAACGTGCCGTTCTTTATCTGAATCTGGAATCCTATTCTGGTTTTGAGGAACTTCTTGGGAAAAAATTTCCGGCTAATCTGAGTGATCTGTTTTATTATGTTCGCCAAGGAAATGAAAACCTGATCCATAGAATGAACGGAATGATCCAGACAGTAAACAATCTGGATTTTATACCGCCTGTAAGAACACCTTCAGATGTCCGGACCGTGGACTGGGAAGACTGGGAGCGGCTGTTGCAGGAGATCGTACTTCACAGTTCCTATGAAGTGCTGATCCTGGATATGGGAGAAAATGGAGATGAGGATTTCCGGCTTCTGGAAATGTGCAGAAAAATCTATATGCCGGTTTTGAATGACACACTTTCTGTCTGTAAGGTGACACAATTCGAAAATCTTCTGCGTATCTGGAATAAAGAAAAGATCCTGGAAAAAACAGAAAAGGTGCATCTGCCCTTTCATATGGATAGGATCACTTCTGACGCTTACGTAGAACAGTTGGTCTGGAGTGAACTGGGAGATTATATCCGTGAACTTTTGAGAAAGGAGCGGTCATGAACAGAGAAAAATTCCGGGAAATGTATGATCTGCTCATGGAACAGCTGGATGTTTCCAGAGAGCTGTCCGATGATGAGATCCTGGGGGTGATCGATGAACTGATATTAACTCAGGCAAGGGAACTGTTTCTTTCACTGAAGGAGAAAGTAGAGCTCAGGCAGGAGCTGTTCTGTTCTGTGCGCAAGCTGGATGTTCTGCAGGAACTGATCGATGATGAAAGTGTTACGGAGATCATGGTAAATGGTCCGGATCATATTTTTGTGGAACGTGGAGGAAAACTGACCAGATGGAATAAGGTCTTCACGTCAGAAGAGAAGCTGGAGGATGTGATCCAGCAGATCGTAGGGCGCTGTAACCGGGTTGTCAACGAGTCCATGCCCATTGTAGATGCAAGGCTGGAAAACGGAGCACGTGTGAATGCAGTGGTTTATCCGGTTGCTCTGAATGGTCCGATCCTGACAATCCGTCGTTTTCCGGATGATCCTATCACAATGGAAAAACTGATCGCTTTTGGAAGCATCACCGAAGAATGTGCACAGTTTTTAAAAAAACTTGTTCAGGCAAGATATTCTATTGTGATCGGTGGAGGTACAGGCAGTGGAAAAACAACATTCCTTGGAGCTGTTACAGAATATATTCCAAAAGATGAGCGCCTGATCACCATTGAAGATAATGCGGAGCTTAAGATCCGGGGAATTGATAACCTGGTATGTCTGGAGGCAAAAATGGCCAATATGGCGGGCGCGGTGTCAGTAACGATCCGAGATCTGATCCGGTCAGCCCTTCGAATGAGACCGGATAGGATAATTGTAGGGGAAGTCCGTGGAGGAGAGGCAGTGGATATGCTGCAGAGCCTGAATACGGGACATGATGGAAGCCTTTCAACACTTCATGCAAACAGCAGTCAGGATATGCTTTCCAGAATTGAAACGATGACATTGATGGGAATCGATCTTCCCCTGGAAGCAATCCGAAGGCAGATCGCTTCCGGGGTAGACATTCTGGTACATCTCGGGCGTATGCGGGATAAAAGCAGAAAGCTGTTGGAAATCACAGAAGTATGTGGATTTGAAAACGGAGAGATCCAGACCAGGCCGCTGTATCGCTGGGAAGAAGGAAAGGGACTTGTAAAAACCGGAGAACTTTTGCATTGTGAAAAAATGAAACGGGCAGGAATCAGACTATGAAAGAGCGGAAAGGAAAGAATCAGAAATGGAGATCTACGAGGAAAGATTACAGGATGTATCATTTTACGGGGAGGGAGACCGCAAAGTATCTTCTGGAGGGAGCTGCCGTATGCGCTGCAGCCGACTATCTGTTTTATCAGAGCCTTCCTGTGTTGCTGTTTATGCTTCCAATACCAGTGCTTTTTCTGAAAATGCAGAGGAAAAAATGCACTGCACGGCAGCAGAGGGAGCTGAATTACCAGTTCCGGGATGCTCTGACGGCCATGAATGTGGCGGTACAGGCCGGCTATTCCGCGGAGAATGCGGTGCGTGCCAGTGTAAAGGATCTGGGGAGACTTTATGAAAAGGGAAGTGATATACTGGATGAATTTCGGTATATCGAAAGCCAGCTGCGTCTGAGTGTTCCGGTGGAAGAGTTGTTCCTGGATCTGGGAAAACGCAGCGGAGTGGAAGATATTGAAAATTTCGCAGCAGTATTTTATACAGCAAAAAGAACAGGCGGGGATATGACGCAGGTGATCCAGAAAGTAGCCAGAATGCTTAGTGATAAGATCGAGGTAAAAAAAGAGATCGAGGCAACGCTGGCCGCAAAGAAATCGGAACAGATGGTTATGAGTATCATGCCGGCCGGTATCATCTGCTATCTGAAACTGACTTCGCCGGGATTTTTGGATGTACTTTATGGGAATCCTTTCGGAATCTGTGCCATGACAGTTTGCATGGTGATCTATGGCTTGTCTTACTGGCTGGGTGTGAAGATTGTAGACATAGAAGTGTAGGTGAGGATAATGTGGATACATATTTTGATATTTATGGTGATCCTTGGGGTGTTTCTGGCAGGAAAAATGGGGCGACTGCCTCCGGAAGCCGGAAATCCGGAAGAAAAGAAACTGTTTATACGGATAGCGCTTACCGGAAATATCATCGGGATGCTCCTGACATTTCAAAGTGGCGGAGATAAGGTTTATTCATCCGGATACCGTATGGAAAAAGAGGAGACAGGTGCTTATGAAGAGAAATTCAAAGTATCTGTAGACGGAGAAGAAGCCGGTTCCCTGTATGTGCAGGTGCCGGAAAAAGAAACAGAAGGATCCGAAGAAGAACCGGAAACAGAACTTAGCGAAGAACAGCAGCGCGAGAAAGAGCTGCAGGACATGATCGTACAATATAATCAGAAAAAAAACGATCCGCAGTACTATTATCTTCCAGATGAATGGAATGGAAAACATCTTGAATGGGAGCAGCCAAAAGACAAAACAGGAAACCTGCTTTCAGCTCTTGGTCTGGCAGCAGCGGCAGCAGCTGTCATTGCAAAAAAACGGGAAGAACAGAATGCTCAGATAAAAAGAAGAGAACAGATGCTGATGGATTATCCAGGATTGATCATGAAATTTACCCTTCTGGTGCAGGCAGGCTTAACTGCCAGAAAAGCATTCCAGAAAATAGCACTGGATTACGGAAAGAGAGAAGATGGTAAAAAACGTGAGGCTTACGAAGAAATCCGAGTAGCCTGTTATGAGATGGACAGTGGGATTTCCGAAGCAGAGGCTTACCGGAGATTTGGAGAACGGTGCGGACAGGTAAAGTATAAAACTCTGTCAACACTATTGATTCAGAACCTCCAGAAAGGAAGCAGGTATCTGGCCGATCTGCTGGAAAAGGAATCCGTGGAAGCCTGGGAGGAGCGAAAAAGAAAAGCAAGAGTGCTGGGAGATACAGCAGCAACAAAACTGCTTCTTCCGATGGTTTTGATGCTCCTGGTGGTGATGGCGGTGATCATGCTGCCGGCATGCCTTTCCTTTTACGGAGGGTAGGACTGGAGAACAGAGAAAGGAAATGTGAGGTGACAAATGAAAATATGTGGAAGTATGTAAAAGAATTTGCGATGGAAGAGGATGCGGTGGGTGTTGTGGAGATCATCCTGATTCTGGTGGTTCTGATCAGTCTGGTCATCATCTTTAAGGAACAGCTTACAGCACTTGTTAAAAAAATCCTTACAAAAATCACAAAACAAAGCAACACGATCTGAAAATGAGAAAAAACGGTGATATCTGCTGATATTTCCGTTTTGGAAAGGAGAGGTACCCCTTGGCAGGAAATGTGAAAAAAGGCAGCATTACGATCTTTCTGGCTCTGATCTTGAGCCTGGTTCTTTCTCTTGTGTGTGCCAGCATTGAATCTGTACGCATGGCAGCTGCCAGGACACAGATACTTAACAGTATGGATATTGGCTTATATTCCTTATTTGGACAGTATGACCGAACGCTTTTGGAAGATTATGAGCTGTTTGCACTGTATGCAGGTGGAAAAGAAGAACTGGATATGGCTTCTGTATATGATGATTTTCAGACTTATATGAAACCTGTATTGAAACAGAACAGTCAGAAACTGGAGCTTCTCCAGGGCGGATTCAATGGTTATCAGCTTCTGAGCGACGGAAAAGGCGAGATTTTTTACCAGCAGGCTGTTCAGTATATGCGTGAAACTCTGGGAAGCCAGGGGGTACAGACTCTTCTCGGAAAACTGAAGGATCAGGAAAAGAAGACAGAGGATGCAGAGAAAAAAGGAGAACAGGCAGAAAATAAAGGAACGTTGGATTCCTATGATTCTGCTATTACGGACGCTGCGCAGAAGAGCGAAGAAGCAAAAAAAGAACAGGAACAACAAAAAAAACAGGGAGATTTTTCGGATGCAGGAAATGGGGATGATTTTACCGGCGGTGTTGATGAAAGCGTGGAAAATCCTATTCCGATCATCAGAAGAGTCCGTAAAATGGGACTTCTTGATCTGGTAGTATCATCCGAACGGGGAATATCGGATGCGGTTACAGACAGAAAAAGCCTTACATCCGGAAGAAAGCTCCAGACAGGACTAATGTTGGATACGGATATACGATCCGATAATTCGTATACGTCCGGAATATTGTTTGGACAGTATCTGCTAAAGAAACTGGGAAATTATCGAAGACCGGCAGCGGCGGGGTTGAATTATCAGGTGGAATATATTCTTGGAGGGAAGAACAGTGATCGGGAAAATCTGAAGTCCGTGGCAGGAAAACTTCTGGTGATCCGTCAGGGGGTTAACATGGCGTATCTGCTTTCAGATGGTGGAAAACGGATACAGGTCGAAACACTGGCGCTGGCGATTGCATCAGGTTTTCTGATCCCACCGGCGGCAGCAGTGATCGAAGCGGCACTGATCTTTTGCTGGGCATTTGCGGAGAGTATTCTGGATGTCCGGGAACTTTTTGCAGGAGGACATGTACCTCTTATAAAAAACTCCTCAGACTGGCAACTGTCTTTGAGTAATCTGCCCAATATCCTGGATAAACTGGATTCTTCAAGAAAGGATGCAGGGAATGGAATGTCTTATGAGGATTATCTTCAGATTCTGCTTATGGCGAAAGGAAAACAGGATAAAGTTCTGAGAGGAATGGACATGATCGAGTGCTCTGTACGTGAAAAGGGAAAAAGACCGGGTTTTCAGATGGACCACTGCATCACTGCCCTGGAAGCATCTGCAGATGTAAAAGCAAACAGACGGAAAATATTTACAGTTACGCGTCAGTATATGTATGAATAGAAAGAGAGGTGTACAGGGATGCTTTTTCAGAAAGAAAAAGAAGATAAAAATCAGATAAACAGACTGGATCAAAAAAGAGAAAGGCGCTCTCGAAGAGCTTTTTTCCTGCTTTCCCCGATAAGCCGGAAAACGCTTTCTGGAAAAGTATCCCTGTGCACCTTTCTGAAAAAAGCAAGTCTCACCCTGGAGACTGCGATGGCTTTGCCGCTGTTTTTTTTCGGAGTGCTCACGCTGCTTTCTTTTATGGATATTTATAAGGTACAGACGGAGCATCTGACCGGCTTGTGCCAGAAAGCAAAGGAAGCAGGTATGTATGCGTATGGTGCCGGCGGTTCAGGTACAGAAACGATCACATTGCCGGACGTATATTCCTATCAGCCCATAGGCGGTCTGATCCCGCTTCCTAAAATATGGTTTCACAATACGATAAAGGTCCATACATGGAATGGTGTGGTATACGAAAATGGAAAGGATACAGTGGAGAGCCAGCCTATGGTGTATGTGACAGAATCAGGAAGTGTGTATCACAGAAAACTGGGGTGCAGTTATCTGAATCTGTCTGTTCAGCAGATATCAGGCTCTTCGGTTAAAGCTTTAAAAAATGCATATGGAGAAAAGTATCAGGCCTGTGAGCTGTGCAGTCGTGGGCAGGAACCGGCCGGAGTGGTATATATCACAAAAAAGAGTAACCGTTTTCATAACAGGGAAAGCTGCAGCGCATTGAAACGATCTGTACGGATGGTGAAAGAAACAGAGGTTTCCGGTGAAATGAGTGCCTGCGGACGATGTGGCTGAAGGGAGAGATCATGAGCAGTGTAAAAATTTGCATGACTGTACTTCTTGTAATTAATACCTGGACAGATATCCGAAAAAAAGAAATCTGTTTACCGGTGCTTTTTATATTTCTGGCAGGCGGGATCCTGTGGCGGATCAGGCAGGGGCTTCTCTGGCCGGCAGGGATTATTTCCATGGGAATCGGAGTATTTATAATTTTGATCGCTTTGATCAGTGGAGGAATGGTCGGATTTGGAGACGGATTGCTGATACTGACAATGGGCTCTGTGCTGGAAGCCGGAGAACTGGCAGGAATCCTCTGTGGTGCATTATTGTTGTGCGGAATCTACTCAGGCATTGAGTATCTTATGCTAAAAAAGAGTCGAAGTGAGGAAATTCCTTTTGTACCGTTTCTGTTGATCGGATATTTGGGAGGGATATTTTTGTGAGAAAAATAAAAAAGGGGAGCTTTACCATAGAAGCTGCATTGCTCATGCCTCTGGTGCTTATGATACTGATCGGAGTGCTGTATCTGGATTTTTTTGTACATGACAGAGCATATCTTACTGCGGCAGCTTATGAGGCAGCAGTCAGCGGCAGTATGGAAGGATATAAAAAGAAAGGGAACATATATGAAAAGGCGGATATACAGGGAAGAATGCTGGGAGATATCGGGCTGCCGGGAGGAGAGAATCTGAGCATGCAGACAAATGCAGGAAAAACTGTGAAAGTAACTTACAGATTGGAAGTACCTGCCGGGTTCCTGGGGCAGAAATGGAAGCTGGAAGTCAGTGGTAAGGCAAAGCCTCTGCGGCCTGTGGGATGGATCCGCAAGGTAAAAGGAACTGTGGATATGCTGGGAGAGGTGACGCCATAAAATGAGAACGGAATATAAAAGAGATATGAATCATAATTATCTGATCCTGACAGGAGATGAGAG